>NZ_JAWUZH010000003.1:0-94011 GCF_036281795.1 Francisella sp. 19S2-4 | reverse complement strand
TTAAAATACTAATATCTGTAACATCTGTATTTTACAAAATATATCTAACAATTTGGGATATTAATTCAACAGTCTTTGATAATTAAATAGACTTATATTGAAGATCTTCAGCCTCTGTATAGTAAGCAGGTAGATCAATACTATATCTTAATACTTCAGCACCAAAGATTTGGTTAAATATAGGTACAGATTGAAGATTGCCTTTCATAGGTATTATGTAATTCGTAAATATTTCTTCAGGCATAAAAAATGATAAATTTGTAAGACTATTATCTTGTTTCTCATCAATGATATCTTTTAGCTTATTTTGCCATTCAGAGAATGCTTTTTTATAGTCACCTTTAGATTCATATAATTCTCCAGCAAGTATATAAGCTTCACATAGCGCAAAAATTGAACCTTGACCAGCAAGTAATGAAGGTGCACTTGAGGCATCTCCTATTAAGGCAACTCTATCTTTATACCAGCTATCCATTTTTACTTGCCCAACGTTATCAAAAAATATTTCATCAACATTTTCAAGATTTTCTAATATTTTATTGATTTTACCTTCAAATCCTTTAAATACCGATTTCAATTCATCTTTTTTACTCTGTAATGTCTTTGGTTTTGTACTAACTAGAGCTTTATCAAATGCAAAAGTACACACACTAGTTTTTTTATCATTAAGAGATATTAACGAAGCTTGTTTATCTCTATCGAGAAAAAGTTCGTACGAGTCTTTATCGGTATGCACAGCAGCATCATGATTATAAAAAGAAGCAATATAAGTATTTATATCAACATCTTTATACTCTTCTTCTTTAAAAGTTAGTGAACGGATATGAGAGTGAAAACCATCTGCACCTATAATTATATCAAAAGATTCTCTTTTACCATCTGAACGTTCTACAATAACTTTATCATCCACATCTTCAAAACTGGATATGGAAGTACCAAAAATCACATTAGTTTTTTCAAGATCATTATAAATTATAGATAGGAGATCGGATCTTCTTATACTAATAAACTTACCGTAGTTTTTTCTAATTATTGAAGAAACCTCTACGGAATTAGAGTTTTGAGCAGTGTGATTATAGCATTTTATGTGCTTTAAGTTGATGACTTTGTCTTTTATGTTATTTAATAGTCCTGTTTTCTTTAGTACATCATATCCAGAACCCCAACAGTTAATAAGGTATCCTTCGGTTGGTAGTTTTTGCTTTTTTTCAAAGACTGTTACTTCAAAGCCATACTTTTCAAGCCACCAAGCTAAAGATAAACCAGCAACACCAGCACCATTAATTGCTATTCTCATGAACTAAATTTTTGATATCTTAAAATTAGATAGCTATATTATACAAGTAATAAAAAAAGTCAAATAATAAGCATTTCTTATGCTTATTAATAGTTGAGTATGAGAAAGCTTAATCAAAATAGCCATCAAGCAAGAGAACTGATAAATAATCCACGATAGATATTTTTATATAATATTTATTAACATCCAAATATGATAGAATCTTTTACAAAATTATAGTTATGTGAAAATTTTAATTATTATGCTTACATTTCAAGAGATTATTTTAAAGTTACATCATTATTGGGCATCTAAAGGGTGCGCTATTATTCAGCCACTAGATATGGAAGTAGGTGCTGGTACTTTTCATCCAGCGACAACTCTACGAGCAATAGGTCCAGAACCATGGACTGCGGCTTATGTTCAACCATCTAGAAGACCTACAGATGGTCGCTATGGTGAGAATCCAAACCGTACACAGCATTACTATCAATATCAGGTTGTAATGAAGCCATCTCCAGATAATATTCAAGAACTATATTTAGGTTCTTTAAAAGAACTTGGTATAGATGCTTTAGAAAATGATATTCGTTTTGTTGAGGATAACTGGGAGTCGCCAACGCTAGGTGCTTGGGGACTTGGTTGGGAAGTGTGGTCTAACGGTATGGAAATTACACAGTTTACATATTTCCAACAAGTTGGTGGGCTAGAGTGTAAACCTGTGATGGGTGAGATAACTTATGGTCTTGAGCGTCTTGCAATGTATATCCAAAATGTTGATAGTATGTATGATATCCTTTGGGCAAATACTCAAAATGGTCCTTTATACTATCGTGATGTATTTCTACAAAATGAAGTAGAAATGTCTACTTATAACTTTGAAGAAGCGAATGTTGAAGAGTTATTTAAGCAATTTGATTTATTAGAAAAAGAAGGTTATAGACTAGTTGAAAAAAATCTTCCTATTCCTGCTTATGAATTTGTCTTGAAAGCTTCGCACACTTTTAATTTATTAGATGCTCGTCATGCAATATCTGTGACAGAAAGACAAGGATATATTTTAAGAGTTAGAAAATTAGCTTTAGAAATTGCCAAAGAATATTATGCAGCTAGAGAAAAGCTAGGTTTTCCAGCTTTTAAAAAGTAATTTTCTAATCTGTCATACTACGGCTCGACCGTAGTATCCATGTATATGCTAAAATTTGAATAGATTCTATGGTCAAGCCATAGAATGACACATTGGGTTGGTTCGCTATGAGATCTATCAGTCAAATATTAAAATTTTTGGATGTTCAAAACTTATCTAAAAATGATTTCAAAATTCAGTCTTTATATTTAGATAGTCGTAAATGTGATAACAAATCAGCTTTTATCGCTCTAAAAGGCCAAACTACTGATGGTAATAAGTATATTGATACTGTTATTTCTAAAGGTGTTGATTTAGTTTTAACTGATGCTGCTGAGTTTGAAGATCAAAATAAAGTATTTTATATTGAGAGGCTCAAGGATAAGCTACCGAATTTGGCTAAATGGTTTTATAACTATAAAAAACCTCAAAATATAATAGGCATAACAGGTACAAATGGAAAGACATCTATTTCTAATTATATTGCTCAGTTTTTTACTTTGAATGCGCAAAAATCATTACTGTTGGGTACAAATGGTAATGGCATCTATCCTAATCTAAAGGAAAGTTCTCATACTACGCTAGATGTTTTATCTTTATATCAAACTATATCAAGTTATAGTAATTATCAAAATTTGGTTATGGAAGTTTCATCTCATTCGTTAGATCAGAAACGTACCGAAGGCTTAGATTTTGATATTGTAGTGTTTAGTAATCTTAGTCATGACCATCTTGATTATCATAAAACTATGGATAATTACTTTGAAGCAAAAGCTAAATTATTTAAGTTTGATAGTTTAAAGAAAGCAATTATAAATATAGATGATGATTATGGTCAGAGGCTTTGTGATCTTTGTAGCTGTAAAGTTATAACAGTAAGCTTAAAATCAAATCAGGCAGATGTTTATATAGATGTTAAAGATATTGAAAATATGCAAACTAGTTTTGATTTGTATATTTTTCAAGAATTTATAGGTGAGTATACAACTAGCCTAATTGGTGAGTTTAATTTGATGAATCTAGGTTTAAGTCTAGCTACACTACTAGATGTCATTCCTAAAGAGTCACTTTTAGCAAAGATATCTGAAATAAGATCGGTAAAAGGGCGTATGGAGATTATAGAATTAGCGAATAATGCTAAAGTTATAATTGATTATGCGCATACTCCAGATGCTCTAGAAAAGGCATTACAAACATTACAAAATTATTCTCAAAAGACTTTATGGTGTGTCTTTGGTTGTGGTGGTGATAGAGATGCTACAAAAAGACCTGAGATGGCTAGAATTGCTGAAAAATATGCTGATAAAGTTGTTGTTACAGAAGATAATAGCCGATTTGAGAATATAGATAATATTTTTGATGATATTAGAAGAGGTTTTGTTGATTTAAATCAACACAATTTTATTTCATCTCGTAAAGATGCTATTAAATATGCTATTGAGAATTCTAAAGATGGAGATATTATCCTGCTAGCAGGAAAAGGCCATGAATGCTATCTTGATAAAAATGGGGTCAAAGAGTATTTTGATGAGAGGGAAATTATTAAAAATATTAACTAAAGCTGGTTTGTCATGTATAACTATTTGATATGTATTAGAAATTTTGTTGAGATTGTCAAGCATTCAAGCATTCAAGCATTCAAGCATTCAAGCATTCAAGCTTTTCTAAAGCTGCTAGAGAATTAGATGTGAGTACCTCTCAACTTAGTAAACAGGTTAGTTGGCTAGAAGCAGAAAACAAAGCTATATTCCTCGAAAGATCTAAAAAGAAAGTGTTGTTAACCAAAGCCGGAGAGATATTTTTATCACATTGTCAGCGTGTATTAGCAGACATTAAAAATATGCATGAATGCTTTGATTCTTTGTCAGATGAGCCAAGCGGTAAAGTTAAATTTTCTATTCCTTTGTCTCTTATGGTTAGTCCTTTGATGAGTATCATTACAAATTTCTTAAAAGACTATCCAAAAATATCTATGGAACTTTATGTTGCAAACTCTATTGCTAAAATAGTTGATGGTAATTATGACATGATTATTAGTGGTATAGAATATAATGATTCTCAGGTAATAAAAGTTCCTGTTTGTTCATTCGAGCTTAAATTATTTGCCTCTCCTGAGTATATAAAGAAAAAAGGTAATCCTAAAAGTGTTAATGATTTAGAGAATTATTCTCTAATATCTAATAGAAGAATGCTTCAACCCTTTGATACATTAACTTTTTGCGATAATACTAAGGTGAAAATGCCTTGTAGGTATACGACAGACTCTAATTTGTTTAATATTCATGCAGCTAAGAGTTCATTTGGGATATTTGCTGCTTCTTATGCGGAGCTTTATGAAGAGGTTGCTAATAATAATTTAGTTTTAGTTGATGTAGGTAAGAAATTGCCTGATATGAATATTTACATATATCATCGACCTATAAATAGTACATCTCCAGTGGCTATTTTTGTTAATTACTTATGTGAGCATATTAAAGATTTAGCTAGTGAAAAACCTGGGATGTCTTTATTGCCACAAGATTAAGGGACAAAATTTTTACCCAAGATAGTTCTAAATTTGATTTTTATAGAGTTGTTTCTATTTTGGAAAAGATATGTTTCTTATAATAGTCTGTTTAATTAATTTAAAAACTATATCATAGATCCAAATTTAATTATCATTTTGGATAAGTATCATGCAAAGAGTAAAAAAAATATCATTACTATCAATAGTATCACTAATAACATTAATAAGTTTTTCTAACGCTAATCAGATTGGATCATATAGTTTATCTATTAATAAGCCTAGCAATGCAGTTAATAATAAATACGATTATTTATCTAATATGGGTGATATCCAGAGTAGATTAAAAGAGCTTAATTAATGTAGGAGGAATAAATTTAGTATATCGTGAGAGAAATTATGCTATAAAATTCATTGAATCTAATAGATAAAGAAATATAATCAAGCGAAATTTAACTTTCAAATTAAGATTACAAAAATGATTAATAAAAAAATATTAACTGTACCTATAGGTATAGTTTTCTTAGCGAGTTGCTCATCGGTTCAATTAAGTCCTGTTGCTAGTAAGGTACAAATCTCTAGAGCTGCTCCAGCAAAAAATTGTAAATTTGTTAATACTGTTACAGCTACACAAGGTAACTTCTTTACTGGCTCATTTACATCTAATAATAATTTACAAGAGGGCGCTTATAATAAAGTAAGAAATGAGGCAGCTGAAATGGGAGGTAATTATATCCAATTAATATCTAGTCAAGCTGGAAATACTGGTGGTGGAAATAGTTTTGATGGGAACTTTGACTATAGTTCACAACAGACCAATTATACTGTAACAGGATCAGTTTATAATTGCCCAAACAATTAACTCTTAAAATATTTAGTAGCATTATATGCTATAAGATCATAAATTTATTTCAATCTAGATATTTACACTTAGTATAATTTTTTTATTATACTTAACTTCAAATTAGAGTTTTTTTATACAGAATGATTAAAAGAATAAACGTATTGTTGATTATTTTATTATCATTATATAGCTGTACATCTGTTCAATTTAACTCAAGTACGGGTAGCTTTATAACCTTAAATTCTGAAAAAGTAAGCTTTTAAATAGTATTTATCCATAGCTTATTTTAAACTTAGAATATTTTATTACTGATTCTTATTTTTTAATATATATGACTAAATCAGAAAAATATCAAAACTTGGAAAAGAAAGTAAATTTTATCCAAGAGTTAGATAAGCTAAAGAGTGTATATCGCAGAGGCTTAATAAAATATGATGATAATCGTAGAGAAAACACTGCTGAACATAGCTGGCATGTTGCCTTAACAGGGATTATATTACAAGAATATGCGAGTGGCGATATTGATGTTTTAAAAGTACTTAAAATGCTATTAATTCATGATCTTGTTGAAATATATGCTGGAGATACATATGCTTTTGATAATCATGAAATACTTGCTGAACAAAATATTAAAGAGCTTGAAGCATTAGAAAAAGTATTTTCATTACTACCAGAAAGCGAAGCTCAAGAATATAAAACATTATGGCTTGAGTTTGAGGAAGGTGATACTCTAGAAGCAAAATTTTCAAAAGCAATTGATAGAGTAGTTCCAGTCTTTCAAAATATGCAAAATAATGGTGGAAGTTGGACAGCTTATGGAAAAGTGCCAAAAGAGAAAGTTGTTAAAAGAAATATAGGATTAAAATATATAGCGCCAGAATTATGGCAGTATGTTGAAAATCAACTTGATATAGCTTGGCAAAGAGGTTGGCTTGTATAGTAATTTGGAGATTTAAATATGGATCAAATAGGTAAGAATCTTTATGATGCGGCAGTTGAGTTAATAAAGGCTAGATATCCTTTAGGTTTTGGAGGAGCTGCAGCAGTAAGAACTAAATCAGGTAAGATTTTGACGAGTGTAGCACCTGAGGTGAAAAATGATGCTTTATCTCTTTGTATGGAAGTAGGAGCTTATTTAGAAGCGCATAAGTTAAATGAGATAGTGACACACTCTTTATGTATATGCGCGAGAACGAAGAAGGTAAGTTCTTGATTTTATCTCCATGTGGAATTTGCCAAGAACGCTTGGTTCATTGGGGTAATGATGTTAAAGCTGCTGTAACTACTAAAAATAATGAGTTGGTTTTTAAAACAATTAGTGAGCTTATGCCATATCATTGGTCAGAAGTTAATAATTAATGATCTTTTAGTTACTGTTTCTAGTAATTATTATATTAATAGCTAGTCTTTATTCTTTAGTTATCTTAGAATACATTAAATATCAATATTTCAGTTTATATTCATGATCAAATCACTAAAACAGTTAGCAATACAAGCAGGTCTGGAATATCTTGGTGAAGATATTTCAATTCAAACAGTCAGTATTAATTCTAATGATATAAAACAAGATGCATTATTTGTAGCAATTGTGGCTAACCGTGATGGACATGAGTTTACTCCAAGTGCTATTGCTAATGGAGCGAAAGCTCTTTTAGTTTCAAAGGAACAAGATCTAGATATTCCACAGATATTGTGTGGTAATACTATTAAAGGTTTAAGAGCTTTAGCCAAAGAGTATCGTAAATCATTAAATATGCCAATAATCTCTCTGACGGGGAGCTGTGGTAAGACGACTGTAAAAGAAATGATTGTAACTCTCTTATCAAATAAAAAAGTTCATTTTACTCAAGGCAATTTTAATAATTATCTTGGTGTGCCAATGACTATATTAGAAACACCTCAAGATGTTGATTTTGCAGTAGTTGAAGCAGGTACAAATGTTGGTGGAGAGATAAAAGCTGCTGCTGATATTATTCAACCAGATATTGCTATGATTACAAATGTTGGCGCTAGTCATTTAGAAAATTTGAAAACCTTAGATGGAGTGATGATAGAAAAGGGTGAACTTTTAAAAGCATTACCTAAAGATGGATATTGTATTGTTAATCTTGATGATGAAAGAATACCTCATTATGTTGATAAATTAGACTGTAAAAAAATAACTTGTTCAATGAGAAATCAAGCTGCTGATATTTTACTTTTAGATTATAAATTTTCATCAGAATACTATGATGTTCAAGTTAGAATCTTTGATAAACAATATAGCTATAAATTACCTAATATTGGTAAACATAATATACTTAATAGCATATTAGCGATCGCTAGTGTAGTTGCTACAGGCATTCAACCAAGTGAGTTTTTAGAGAATACTCAAAAAATTAAGAATTATAAAGGAAGGTTCTCTAGCGAAAAATTAACTGAAAAATTAACGTTAGTTGATGATACTTATAATGCTAGTGTTGCTGCAATGAAGGCAGCCATTGATGATTTGATTGATTTTAAAGGTAAAAAAATTCTTGTAGCTAGTTCGATGAGAGAATTAGGTAGTGAGGCTGAAAACTATCATAGACAAATGGGTCAATGGTTAGCACAAGCGAATCTTGATAGAGTCTTTTTATTTGGTGATAAACAGCTGATGGAGTATGCACTTAAAGAAGCCAATGATCAAAAAGTAACTTACTATGAATCAAAAGAACATTTAAATAAAGATTTAATAGATTTTATAGCAAGCTCTAAACAAGAAGAAGTTAAAGTAACAGTAAAAGGAGCTAGAAGTTATAAAATGGAGGATATCGTTGAACGTATAAAAATCTCTTTCTCCCAAAAAAATAAATAGTATATAATCGAAATAGTATTTAAATTTGTAAGGATATCTAAATGAAAAAAATATCAGTATTTATATTATTGCTTTGTGCTTTAACTTTTTCATACTCGGCAACTGCAGCGAAAAGCTTTAGTTGTCCAGTTTTTAAGCCAGGGCAAGTATGTACTAGTGTTACTCCTTTTTGTGGTGATAATTGTAGTAATACTCCATTCTGTGCGACAACTTGTTGGCCTACTAGTGCAGGTTCTGCTTGGGCGGGTGCTGGGACAACAAGTGAAACTAAACAGTTATATTGTCCTCAGTCAACATTTGCAAATTGTCATTTTTCAGGTCCTCCTACTCCTACAGGAGTAAACCCAAGTGAGAATCCGAGTCTTCCTTGTAAAGTAAATAAAGATGGTAAAACAGCTAATTGTAGATGTAAGGTGTTTACAGGACCTAGTTATGTCAATATTGATGGAATTATGAATTTAGGTGTGTATTATGAAACTGTTGCTGTTTGTGGCAAAGATGGTTCTAAGTGTAAAAACTTATCTACATGCATGCCTGGAGGAAAAGGTGAGTGTAAAGGTAAAATAGCTCCAGTATGCTCGTATGTTGCTGCTCAAAATAGTAAAGATGATAGGGTTTCATTTATACCGGGTTATGATCTAATATCAACTTATAGCTTTGATATGAATAAAGCTTATGATTCAGCTGGTCCTAAAGGTGGTCCAGAATGCTCTAATATAGATGTGGCTGGTTGTATGGCTCAGCCATGTAAATATGAAAAAGGTTCTAAGGAATTTGCGAATTGTACTTGCCCAATAACCAAAAATGTTAAATCATTTAGATTACATTCAAAGATAGCTTCTTGTGATATTCCAAAGGGTTATGTTTGGGAATAATCTAAAATATAAACAATTATTCTTTAAATTTTCTATATTTTTACCTTAGATTTTCTTTTTGATAATATTTAAAACTCTTCTTAGTGGCTCAGCTGCTCCCCAAAGTAGTTGATCTCCAACTGTGAAACAATGAAAGATATCATCCGCTAATAAAGATGGCTTAATACGTCCAATAGCAATATCAAGAGTTCCAGAAGTTGCTTGAGGTGTTAATCTCTTTAGAGTATCTTCTTTATTATTTTCAATTACTTTTACCCATTCATTGCCTTTAGAAATTTTAGCTTTAATTTCTTCAATAGTTAGCTTCTCTCTAAGTTTGATAGTTAAAGCTTGAGAGTGAGATCTTAAACTTGGTACTCTGACACATACACCATCAACAGGGATTGTTTTTTTAGTATCTAGAATTTTGTTTAGTTCTGTGGCTGCTTTAAACTCTTCTTTTGTTTGACCATTTGGCATGCCAACATCTATCCACGGTAGTAAATTATAAGCTAAAGTTTGTGCAGTTTTTTCTTGAGGGATTTTTGTGGAATCTTTTGATAACTCTCTTAGAGTTTTTTCTCTTGTTAAGATATCTAAGTTCACATCATCAGCTTTGCTCAAAAGATCTGATTGTTGAAGAAGCTCTTGCATTGCAGCAGCACCAGATCCTGAGATAGCTTGATATGTGCTTGAGTTAACCCATTCAACAAGATTTTCTTTTAATAAACCAGCAATTGCTAGAGACATTAAACTAACTGTACAGTTACTGCCAATAAAATCTTTTTTACCATCATCTATAGCTTTAACTATTTGATTATAATTTAGAGGATCTAAAACAAGCGTACTATCTTCATCAAGGCGTAAAGTTGATGCAGCATCTATCCAAAAACCTTTCCAACCACTAGCTCTAAGTTTTGGATGAATATCTTTTGTGTATTCTCCTCCTTGACAACTTAGTAAAACATCCATTTTATTAAGCTGTTCTATATCTAGAGCATCTTGTAACGCACCATATTGTTGCATAAAACCTGATGGATTTTGCCCAGCTTGAGATGTTGAGAAAAAGGTAGGTAATATGTCATCAAAGTCTTTTGATTCAGTCATTCTTGACATTAAAACAGAGCCGACCATTCCTCTCCAACCAATAAATCCAACTCTAAGCATAAAAACCTCCATAATTACTAGTGATAAAATCTAATGATAAAGTATAATACAAAACTAACTAATTTAATATTTGTTAAATCTAAAGGTATATATATGATAGTGCATAAGTTTGGGGGTAGTAGTCTCGCTACAGCAGAAAAGATCAAAAATGTAGCTAATATTATAAGTTGTAACGATGAGGCGGTAGTTGTTTCAGCATCAGCAAAAACTACAAGTAATCTACAAAAAGCTATAGATCAAGCAGTCGTTGGAAATGATTATGATGAAAATATTAATCTAATTTTAGATCATCATATTGGACTTATTAAAGAGTTAATACCTGAAGATGAAGATTTGAAATCTTTAATTATTAGAGACTTACGTAATATAAAACACATTTTAAGTACTATCACTATTACTAGCTTTTGTGCAGATAATTTAAGATTTTTTATTTTAGGCTATGGTGAGATATGGTCAGCAAATATTCTAACAGCATATTTGAAGTCAAAAAATAAAAATGTACATTTTATAGATGCATCAGAATGCCTAATTGTTAATGATCGTAACTATCCTGTAACAGTCAATTGGCAACAAAGCTTAGAGAAACTTGAAATTATAAGAAATGAGTCTAAAGCCGATGTATATGTTATAACTGGATTTATTGCACAGAATAAGTATGGCAAAAGAACTATTTTAGGCCTAAATTGTAGTGATTATTCAGCAGCTATCTTTGCAAAGTTATTACAAGCTGAAAAATTATATATTTGGACAGATGTTGCAGGTGTATATAGTGCAAATCCACAAGTAGTTCCAGAAGCAAAACCTTTAACCCAGCTAACATATAAAGAAGCTTTAGAATTAGCTTATTTCGGAGCATCAGTTGTCCATCCTCTTACTATTGCACCAATGGCTTTAGAAAGAACACCTATTTATATAAAGAGTAGTTATGCACCCGAAGAAGTAGGTACTAAAATAAGTGCCGATAAAGATGAAAATCAAGGTCTTATTAAAGGCTTAACGAGTGTTTCAGATGTCGCGATTGTTAGAGTCCAAGGCGCTGGGATGATAGGAGTATCTGGTATATCATACAAAGTTTTTGGAGCTTTAGAAAAAGCAGAAATATCGGTAATGATGATATCTCAAGCAAGCTCTGAGTACTCAATATGTTTTGCTATCGATAGTATAAATGCTGATAAAGCGACAGAAACTCTAAAACAAGAATTTGCTAATGAAATAAAAAATGACCTCATAGAAGAAATAATAGTACATAAACATTACTCTTTAATTACTGCTGTTGGTGAAGGTATGAGATCTAAAACTGGATCACTTGCAAAGTTAGTAAATTCACTTAGGTTAGCAAATATAAATATACATGCTATCGCTCAAGGTTCGTCAGAACGAAGCGTTACTTTTGCAGTTAAAGCAGAAGATGAGGCTCGAGGCGTTCAAGCTATGCATCGCCATTATAATACTACAAGTGATGATATTGCTATTGCAATAATTGGTGCTGGTAATATTGGTAAAGAGTTTATTAAACAAATGAAGCAAACTTATCAAAAATGGTATGAAAAGGGTATAAATCTTGTTCTTATTGGAGCCACTAACTCAAAACAAATGAGAATAGTATATGATAATCTACTATTTGAAAATGTAGATAATTTACTTAAAGAAAATACAGAGCCAGTAAATTTAAAAAAATTAGCAGAATTTATGTCTCGTGCTTCAGCAGTCAAAAAAATTGTGATTGATGCTACTGCAAGTGAAGATGTTTCAAAGAGTTATATAGACTTTTTACAAAAAGGTATAAGTGTCGTAACGCCAAATAAATATGCAAATTCAGGTAACTATGAGTTTTATCAAGAGTTAAGAAAAACTGCTAACAAATGTGATTCTATGTTTTTCTATGAAACAAACGTTTGCGCTGGACTACCTCTTATTGCGACTTTACAAAATATGGTACAAAGTGGTGATCAGGTTAAATCTATAGAGGGAATTTTCTCAGGTACATTAAGTTATTTATTTACTCAATTAAATAATGGGGTAATTTTCTCAGATGCTGTAAAAATGGCCTATGCTGCTGGTTATACAGAGCCAGATCCACGTCAAGATTTATCTGGTATGGATGTTGCTAGAAAAACTATAATTTTAGCTAGAGAAATAGGTTTAAATATTAGTTTAAATGATTTAACTATAGAAAACTTAGTTCCAGAAGAGTTAAGAGATTGTAGTGTCGATGAGTTCTTCGAGAAATTACCAACATTTAACGATCAAATAATGCAGCAAATAAGTAATAAAAAGCAAGGTTTTGCAGGAGTTCATTATTTAGGATCTATTAAGAACGGTATTGCTAGTGTTGGTATTCAAGCTTATGATGAAACTAGCTCTTTTGCTAATGTTAAAGGCACAGATAATATTGTAATGATAAATACTCAAAGATACACTCAGCCAATGGTTATCCAAGGAGCAGGTGCAGGTATTGAAGTTACTGCTGCTGGTGTATATGCAGATGTTATTACTGTAATAAGAGAAAAATAATCATGAAATTAGCAAATATAACTTCTGCAAAAGCTTTTGCTCCCGCGACTAGTGCTAATTTTGCGGTTGGATATGATCTTTTAGGTTTTGCTCTAGAAGGAGTCGGTGATACAGTAGAGCTTATCAAAAGAGATGATAATGATTTAGTTATAAAGCAAATAACTGGTGCTACTGGAGCTGATAAGCTTCCCTTTGATAGTGATAAAAATGTTGCCACCGCTGTTATTAAAAAATTCCTTGGTGATAAGAATATAAAAATAGGTTTTGATGTTTATATTAACAAAGGTATAACTCTTGGTTCTGGAATGGGAGGTTCTGCAGCATCTTCAGTAGCAGCTCTAGTGGCAATGAATGCTTTTTTTGAAAAGCCGTTATCATATGATGAGTTAATAGACTATGCTATCTATGGAGAAAGCTTAATAACAGGGGCTTTTCATGGTGATAATGCTGTTCCATGTATGTTTGGAGGTTTAGTCTTACTGCAAAGCTCAAAACCATGTAAAAAAATACAATTACCAATTGCTGATTGTAAGGTAGCAATTGTATGTCCTGATCTTTCAATAGAAACAAAAACAGCTCGAGAACTT
The DNA here is from genome assembly GCF_036281795.1 of Francisella sp. 19S2-4. Taxonomy (NCBI): domain Bacteria; kingdom Pseudomonadati; phylum Pseudomonadota; class Gammaproteobacteria; order Thiotrichales; family Francisellaceae; genus Francisella; species Francisella sp. 19S2-4. The sequence continues at coordinate 80,304 of NZ_JAWUZH010000003.1, read as the reverse complement.
CTTAAAGAGCCTTATGATTTGACAACAATTGTTGAGCATAGTGCATGTTTGGCAACTGTAATAAGTGCTTTATATACTCAAAATTTAGATTTACTAGGTGAGAATTTGAAAGATATACTTATCGAGCCAAGAAGAGCAAAATTAATTACTGGTTTCTATGATGTGAAAAATGCTGCATATGAGTCAGGGGCTCTTGCGTGTGGAATATCTGGTTCTGGACCAACAATGTTTGCACTAGCAAGAGAAGATAGTATTGCAAAAGTCACTCAATCTATGCAAAATAAATTTAATGAATTTAATTTAAAATCTGATAGCTGGATTAGCTCTATGAGTGAAAAAGGTGCATATTTATTAGAGAAGAAATAGTAAAGGTTATATATGAATTTTATTAGTACAAGAGATAAAAATATCAAAGTTTCATTAAGTGAAGCTATGCAATCAGGGTTGGCTCCAGATGGGGGCTTATTTGTACCAGAAAGGTTTCCTAAAGTTGATTGGCAGAACTTTGATGAAAATATCAGTTATGCTGAGTTTGCTGCAAATACATTAAGAGAGTTTTTTAAAGGTGATGAGCTAGAGACCTCTTTAGATAAAATTTGTCAAAATGCATTTACTTTTGATGTACCTGTAAAAAGACTAGATAAAAATACTTCTGTGTTAGAGCTGTTTCATGGTCCAACTTTATCATTTAAGGATTTTGGTGCGAGATTTTTAGCAAACTGTCTAAGCTCTATTAGTAGTGATAAACCCTTTACTATTTTAGTTGCAACTTCTGGTGATACTGGATCAGCTGTAGCGGCAGCATTTCATGGTAAGAGCAATATCCGAGTGGTAGTAATGTTTCCTAAGGATAAGATATCTAAAAGACAAGAAAAACAAATAACTTGTTGGGGTGATAATATCCAGGCTGTAGAAGTTGAAGGTGTTTTTGATGATTGTCAAGCGCTTGTGAAAGAAGCATTTAAAACATCTTGGTGGACAGATAAGACAAAATTAAATACATCAAATAGTATAAATATTGGTAGATTGTTACCTCAATCAACTTATTATGCATATACATCTTGGCAGTATTATTTACAAACAGGTAAAAAAGCTAACTATATCGTACCATCTGGAAACATTGGTAATATAACAGCTGCTTTTTGGGCTAAGCAAATGGGCTTTCCAATCGATGAAATATCAATGAGTTTAAATGCAAATGATACAGTTATTGATTATCTAAAAACTGGTGAGTTTAATCCAAGATCAAGTGTTGAGACTTTAGCAAATGCAATGGATGTAGGTAATCCTAGTAATTTTGAGAGATTATTATACTTATTAGATAATTATGAAAATTTCAAAAATAATGTAAAAGCCACATGTGTCTCAGATGCTGAAATAAAGGATGAAATAAAGCAAGTATATAATCAATATAATGAAATTGTTTGTCCACATACTGCAACAGGATTTGTAGCTAGAAAGCAAAGAGATAGTAATAAAGATTACATAATTGTAGCTACAGCACATCCTGCTAAGTTTGAATCAGTAATTGAGCCAATATTAGATATAGAGGTTGCACCAACAGAAGCTTTACAGAAGTTATTAGATAAAAAGCAACATAAAGTAGCAATAGATAAATCTATGAGTGAGCTTTGTGAAGTTTACTCAAAGTCTTTTGATATTAATTAGTTTAGAGTTGTAACTTGTATTATTTCTCCATCTTTCGAGATTTTTATATAGTTGCCATTTTTAAACCAATCTCCTAACACATATCTAGTGTAGTCATCATCAATATGGACAGCCATTTTATGTGTATGGCCATGAATTACAATATCACAATCTTTACGATACTTATTAATAGCTTTTGCAGTGACATCGATATTAGGCTTTTGTGTGTTTTTAGAGTAACTATGACCACGAGCTGTTTTCGCTAATCTTTGGCGGAAAAATAATGGCAGTCTTAAAAATATAAATTGTAATATCCTATTTCTAGCTAGAGATCTATAAAATAAATAGCTTTTATCATCACCACACATACGATCGCCATGAGCTAAAACTATTTTTTTATCAGCTATATTTAAATAATATGGATCTTTGATTAATTTAACACCACTTTGTTGAGTAAATTTTTTGCCAATCAGAAAATCACGATTACCATGCATAAAAAAGATTTCTAAACCTTTATCCGATGCTTGTTTTAGATATTCTGTAATTTGATGATAAAACTCGTCTGTATGGTCATCGCCTATCCAGTAGTCAAAAAAATCACCAAGGATATAAAGTAAATTATTTGGACTTGAAATACCCTCTAGAAATTTTCTAAATATCTCAGCAGTTTCTGTGTGAGAAATATTTAGATGTAAGTCTGCAATTATATATATATCTTTATTATGAGCCATATTTTTTACGGTAATCTTTAAATTTATTAATCATCTCTTGATCAAGGTTTTCTTTAACATACTCGAATATGCTTTCAAAATTTGTCACAGCAAGCACAGGTATATTAAAGTCTTGAGAGATTTTTTTTGTTGCGGAAATGTCACTATCTTTAGCTTTCTCTTGGCGATCAATAGACAGTACGACACCAGCAATTTCAGCATTAATTGTTTTAAGCTTATTATATGATTCATAAAATGCTGTACCAGCTGTCATTACATCATCAACTAGTAAAACTTTCTTATTTGTCATATCCGCTCCAACAAAAATACCTCCTTCACCATGAGCTTTTGCTTCTTTACGGTCAAAGGCATAAGGAATATCTATATTATATTTAAGAGCTAAGACAGTTGAGATAGCAGCTACTAAAGGAATCCCTTTATATGCAGGGCCAAATAGGACATCATACTTAATGCTGCTTTGAGATATCTTCTGTGCATAATAATCAGCTAATGTTGCAAGTTGATTACCAGAGTTAAATAATCCAGCATTAAAGAAATAAGGGCTTAATCGTCCTGATTTTAGTGTAAATTCTCCAAATTTAAGTACTTCACTTTTTAGAGCAAATTCAATGAACATAAATTATCCTTAGACTATTCAAATCTTTGTTATAAGTATAAATAATAAATTCTGTAATACCAAGATAATCTATCAGACAAGATTGTTGATTGATTTAGAAACTATAGAAAAACTACAAGTATATTTAAAAACTATAAACTGCTATAATTTAGCAACTTTTATAAAGGTTTAAAACTAATTAATGTCAAAACATATTCATATTTTAGGTATCTGTGGAACCTTTATGGGTTCTCTTGCGGTATTAGCAAAACAAAAAGGTTATAAAGTTACAGGCTCTGATGCTAATGTGTACCCTCCAATGAGTACATACTTAGAATCTCAAGGGATTGAAATATTACAAGGTTTTGATTGTTCGCAGTTAGAAATAAATCCGGATGAAATTATTATTGGTAATATCATGAAAAGAGGTATGCCAATAGTAGAAAAAATTTTAGTAGAAAAATTAAACTATTTCTCAGGACCAGAGTGGTTATATCAAAATATTCTTAAGTATAAAAAAGTTATTGCAATAGCTGGGACGCATGGTAAAACTACAACTACAACAATGACTATAAAAATACTTGAACAAGCAGGATTAAATCCTAGCTTCTTAGTTGGCGGGGTAAGTAGTGATTTTGGTGTTTCGTCACGATATACAGATTCTGAGTATTTTGTTATTGAGGCTGATGAGTATGACACGGCCTTTTTTGATAAGCGTTCAAAACTAATTCATTATGATCCGAGTATCTTTGTTATAAATAATATTGAATATGATCATGCTGATATTTTTAAAGATATAGATGCTATATATTGGCAATTTCATCAACTTATTAGAAAGATGCCAGCAAATGCTAATATTATCTATAATGCAACAGATAAAAATGTACAAAACATAATAAATATGGGATGTTGGTCAAACACCATAAAAATTAATTCTGCTGAAGAAGTCCATATTAGTGATAATTTAGCAGATTATTCTAAATTTGAATTAAATGATAATCAACATAATGTCAAAATCTCATGGGATTTTATTGGTCAGCATAATGCTCTAAATGCTATGAGTGCTTATGCTGTAGCAAAGCAGCTTAATATTTCAGATGAAGATATTAAGAAGGCTTTAGAGAGTTTTAAAGGTGTTAAAAGACGTTTAGAGGTTTTATCTAATAAAAACAATATTACTTTATATGATGATTTTGCTCATCATCCAACATCTATAAAGCTAACTATAGAAGCTGTACGTAATAAAGATCCAAAAGCTTATATCTTAGCTTTGATTGATCCTCGTTCAAACACTATGAGACAAGGTGATAATAAAGATAATCTTCCTATAGCTATTGTAGATGCTGATCAGGTACTTTTATATAATCATAGCTTATTAAAATGGGATGCTAAAGAGCTTTTAAAAGATTCTAATAATGTTAGTTTTATGAGTGATGTAGAAGATTTTATTAGCAATATTAAAAGCTTAATTATTAAGCATCAAGAGAGTAATATCCAAATTGTTATGATGAGTAATGGCTCATTTGATGGCTTAAGAGAAAAACTAGTTGAGCTTCTGGAGGCCTAAATGAGTAATTTAATTTACGGGATTCATGCAGTTGATAGTTTAGTTGATTCAGATCAGGCTAAAGAAGTAATTGTATTTAAAAAGCAAAATATTAATCCTAAAATAGAAAATATTATAGCTAATGCCAAGCTAAAAGATATTAAAGTTAATTTTATTGATAATCTAAAATTATTACCAAGTCGTATTAAAAAAGATGCAAATCATCAGAATATTTTTGCGATAGAAAAAAATGATTTTAAAACTTATTCAGAAAAAGATATTGAAAGTTTAATTCCAAAAGATAAAAATGCTTTTGTTTTAATATTAGATAGTGTCCAAGACCCGCATAATTTTGGTGCTTGCATTCGTAGCGCGCATTCAGCTGGGGTTGATTTTATTATTGTGCCTAAAGATAATAGCGCACCGATAAATGCAACAGTTAAAAAAGTTGCTTGTGGAGCTGCAGAGCATACAAAAATAATCGTAGTTACAAACTTAGCTCGAGCTATCGAAAAGTTAAAAGATCAAGGCATTTGGATTGTTGGCTTAGCTGGTGAGGCTGATGAAAGTTTATATGACATGAATCTAAGTGATTCTATTGCTATAGTTGCTGGAGCAGAGGGAAACGGTATGCGCCAGCGTACAAAAGCAAGTTGTGATTTTTTAGCTAAATTACCAATGTTTGGTGAAGTGTCTAGTCTAAATGTTTCTGTAGCAGCAGGCATAGCATTATATGAAACTGTAAGACAGAGAATTTAATTATTAGGTCCTTTTACAAACTTAGCTACATACACAATAACTATTGTAATTAGAATAATAATTAGCTGTTGTATTGGAAGGTTTGATAATAACTTATGTCCAGCAGAAAAACTCATTATAAAGTTTGCAAATCCAGCTAATGAGAATTTAAAAAAGTTATTTAAAGCAGTAGCAGATCCGAAATTGATTGAGACTAACTGTAGTGATTCGCTTAAAAGAGATGTTGAGCTTAAGCTTACACCATAGCATATGACTAGCATTATGATCATAAAAATATATGCATGATTAAAGCCTGTATGATTATATATCAGCATTATTAATACTCCAGTAAGAGATATGCTAAGTCCAGCATATGAAAATACTTTTAGTGGTAATGATTCGCTGAGTTTTTTTAAAGTAAAATTTGCTAGCACTAGTCCTACTATTGTTATGGCAAAATATAAAACATATAAGCTATATCCTGTATTATAAGTTTTTAGATAAATTATTGAAGCTGCACCGACATAACTAAAAAAAGCAGCAAATAATAGCCCAGAGCAGATAGTATATGCGATAAATTTTATATTTTTAAAATGACAAAAATAAGCAGTAAATAGTTTTTTTATAGATTGTTGTCTATGTTGTATAGGATGTGTTTCAGGCATCATGCTACAAAGAATTAGTAACACTATCCCAAAGATAAATAAAAAGTAAAAGGAGCTTTTCCAGCTTGCTGTTAGAACTATCAATCCAGTTCCAATCATAGGTGAAATCATAGGTGCTATTAGCATTATTATTGATAGGCTTGCTATAGTCGTTGTTAATTTTTTGCCATTATAACAATCTCTTGCAATCGCAAGTGCTATTACAGTTCCTGATGAATCTGTTAAGCCTTGAATTAACCTAAATGTTGCAAGTTGTGAGAAGCTTTGGCTATGTGCGCATAGTAGAGTACTTACTATGTATAAAGATATTCCTGAAATTAGGCATCGTTTTCTACCATACTTATCTGATAGAGATCCCCATAAAAGCATGCCAATTGAGAATCCTATAAAGTATGTTGTGAACGTAAAAATTACATTATTAGGGTGAATATTAAAGTGGCTCGCAATATTTGGAATCGCAGGAGCGTAAGTATTTACAGCAAATGGTGGTAACATTGCTAAAAATGCTAATGTTAATAGAAAAACTTTACTATCTTTTTTTACCATTATAAGAAAAGTCCTTAAAAATTTGATAGGGCGATGATATGACGGTTACATATTTTAGCAAATAAAGATATTGAAAAAAGGAATTTATTACCAAAACTAGTTATAGAAATTAGTGGAATTTGCTGCAAAAAGAATATGGTTAATTAAATTTTTATTTATATTTTAATTAGGGTTGATATTTATTTACATTATGAGAAGAATAATAACGATTATAGTATTATCATTTTCTATTTTTTTAGCGAGTTGTACTTCGAAGAAGAGTTATCAAAATTCTAGGACTATAGAGACTCCTAATTTTATAAATGTCACAACAGTTTTGGGTTGGCCAAATCAAGCTTGGTCTACAGCAATATTTTATAATGGTATTAAAGTTATAGCAAAAAAACACAATAGTACTATGAATGTAATATGTCCTAAGGATCAGATTTTACTTGTACAAGATTCAGTTGTGCCAGGCACAATTATAGGTAAAAAATGTAATGCTAAGGGCGGTTGTATGATCACAGGTGTTCAATTTATTTTATCTGGAGGAAATGCTAATTTCATGGCTTACAATAAAACTGTACAAAAAGGAGTCACTGTAGAAGATGAAAATGCATGGATTCTTGGGCCAGCTAATGGACTTTCAGTAGTAAATTGCATACCTAAAGACGATATTAATAATTGGATAAGTACTTAGATAATATAAATTTTTGGTATTAATTTAGAATTCTGAATTTTGTTTAAGCAAATCTAGTAATCTTGGTTAAGCCTTATGTAAGTATAGACTTTATTTTATGATAAAATACTCCAAGTGAAGTTCGAGTAAGAATTATAAGACCATGCAGTTTGCCTTTTTAAATAGTAATAAATATGCTGCGATTAATGCTTTCAAGGCAGGTGTTGCTGTAATGTTGGGGTATCTTATAGGAGATGCTTTGGGTAGTATCCTTGATATTCATGCGATGTATTTATGGATTGTAATAACGATACTTGTTGTAATGTCTACCCAACCAAATTTAGGAGGAGCTTTAGATAAGGCTCTTATGAGATTTTTAGGGACTCTTATTGGAGCAAGTGTAGCAATAATAATAGTTGCGTTTGTAAAAGAAAATACTGTTCAGGTATTACTATCATTACCATTTATATTTTTAGCGGTATATTTTGCAGGAGCATCTAAATATAGCTATGCAGGAACTTTAGCAGGTATAACATTAATTATTATTATATTAAATCAGCAGCCAGGGGTACAAGTTGCGATATATAGAGCCGTAGAAATATCATTAGGAATAGTAATTTCTCTAGCTGTAAATAGGTTTGTTTTTCCTATTAGAGCTGAGACTAGGCTTAAAGAAAGTTTTGCTAAAACAATTTCTCAAATACATGATTTCTTTGATATTCTTTTTATTGAACGTAATCATTCTCATAAGAAACTTAGAGAAAGTATTTTTCATGAATTTACAAAGCATCTTGCACTTGTAAAAGAGCTAAAATATGAGAAGTCTGCTAAAAAAGTACGTGAATTTGAGAAAATGAGTCTTTATATCCGCAGATTATATAGATATATGATAGTTATGTATGAATATATAGAAGCATCATTTGATATTACTACTATAGAAAATCTAGATAAAGAACCAGCATTTATAGAGTTCAAGAAGTATATTATGAAATCTTTGGCAGATATTTCTACTGATATCAAAACTAGAAAAAGAATAAGCTATAAAGAGTTATTACGCTTTGAAAAACATATATTACCTTTGCTAAAAGATGTTGAAATTTTGAATGATAAAGACCAGAGTTTTACTTTTTATATTAATATGTTCTTAGATGCTCTAAAAAAACTATCAATAGAATATAACTATATTTTGCAAATTTCAAAATATTGATTAAATCTTTTCTTTAGGATAGTATGTAGCCTAATTTTTTGTTATTACATTTTTATGTGTAAGAGGTTTAGTTTTATATGAATATTCACTCAAGGAATATTTTAATTCCAGCACTTATTATAACTATTATCGTCGATATAATGGGCGCAGGGTTAGTTTTTCCTATAATGCCTTCGTTATTTTTTGGTAAAGCATGTATTACATTTGGTGATCCTGGAGGTAATTTTCAAAATTGGTATTACTCAATAGCTTTGGCTTGTTGGCCATTAGGGTTATTAATAGGTTGTCCAATTATAGGTGAATTATCAGATAAATATGGGCGTAAAAAAATATTAATTGTTGCTTTATCAACGACATGTGTATCGTATTTTTTATCCGCATATGCAATATATTCGCATGATTATTTATTATTTATTGCAAGTAGGTTTATAAGTGGTTTAGCCGGAGGTGCTTTTGAAATTGCTCAGGCAGCTGTAATTGATATATCTTCAGAAGAAGAGAAATCTAAGAATTTGGGGTATATTACAATGGCTGCATCATTAGGGTTTGTAGTAGGACCTATAGTAACAAGTTTTGTTTCAACTATGAGCATTAATCATATAATACCATTTATATTTGCAGCAGTGTTTTCTTTTATAAATATGATGTTTATTATAGTTATAATGGAAAAAGACCTACCTAAGAACCCAGGCTTAGTAATTCAGTTGACAACAATATATAAGACAATATCTTTCTTATTATCAGATAAAAGAGTTAGATTGATTGGGGTTGTTTATTTGCTTATACAATGTGCATGGGGATTCTATGGTCAAGGTGTAGCATTGTTCTTAAATTTAACTTATAACTATAGTATATCTTTGACGGGACTTTTTTATGCTGTTATGGGCTTATCTACAGCTATTGCCAGTATAACAATTCAGCCATGCGTTTTTGCTAAGACATCAAGACAAGTAGCTTTTGTTAGGTCGGCTGTTATTTGTGGTATAGGTTTTGCACTTGTGGCTATATTAACTAATCAAGAAACTCAATGGTTATTAGCAATAATACTATCTGTAGCACAGTTAATTTGCTATACAGCTCTTTTGTCAATGATATCAGGAGCTGTTTCTGATAAGGAGCAGGGTAAAGCTATGGGAGCAGCAGGAGCGGGATTTGGTTTGGCTTGGTTCTTAAATGATATTATGATGGGACATTTATCAGCAATATCTCCTTCATCACCTATTTCGTTTGGTGCAATCATGTATTTTGTTGCTGCGATTATTTTTGTATTTTCTATTAAAATTTTGCGTGAAAGGGTACAATAATATCTTAATTTAACTAATATTATTTTATTTTCTTAAATGCAATTAATATCCCTAAAAAATATAAGTCTTAATTTTGGTACGCATATAGTTCTAGATAATGCGGATTTAGATATATCTAAAGGACAAAGAATATGTCTAATTGGCCGTAATGGTACTGGTAAATCATCATTATTGAAAATTATTGAAGGAGAAGTTATACCTGATGGTGGTGAAGTTATAATTCACAATAATGCTAAAGTTGCGAGTATGATTCAAGAAGTTCCTAGTAACATTAACGGTAATATCTCTGAAGTTATATTACAAGGATTAGGAGAGCTTGGAGAAAAGCTAATATCATACCAAAATACTTTAGTACATAATCCACAATCATCTGACTTAGAATTATTACATAAATATATAGATGAAAATCATGGTTGGAGCTATCTTAATGATGCTGAAATCTTAGCGTCTAAGCTTAATCTTGATTCAATTGCTCAATTTAAAGACTTATCAGGTGGAATGAAGAGAAGAGTAATTCTTGCTAGAGCATTAATAAATAAGCCTGATTTGCTACTTCTAGATGAGCCTACAAACCATCTTGATATAGATTCGATTAAATGGTTAGAAGAGTTTTTGGCAAGTTTTAGTGGAGCTATACTTTTCATAACGCATGATAGAAAGTTTTTAAATAATGTAGCAAAAAGTATCATTGAGCTAGATAGAGGGCATTTATATTCTTTTGATGGAAACTATACTAAGTTCTTGGAGAAGAAAGAACAAATATTAGATGCTCAAGAAAAAGCAAACAGTGAATTTGATAAAAGATTAGCTCAAGAAGAAGCTTGGATACGTCAAGGAATAAAAGCTCGTCGAACTAGAAATGAAGGTCGAGTTAGAGCTCTAGAACAGATGAGACGTGAACGTAAACAAAGACGTGAGGGAGTTGGAAAAGCAGATATCAAAGTTGCTCAAGCAGAGAAGTCATCCAAAAAAGTTATCCAAGCGGATAATATTGGTTTTGAATATCAAGGAAATTACCTGTTCAAAAATTTCTCTACTGAAATTCATAAGTCAGATAAGATAGCAATAATTGGTCAGAATGGTTGCGGTAAGACAACTCTTTTAAATTGCTTACTTGGTATTGATAAACCTAGCCAAGGAAAAGTTGTATTAGCAGATAATATTAAGATTGCATATTTCGATCAGCTAAGAGATCAGTTAGATGAGAGTTTAAGTATAATTGATAATGTTAAAGAAGGTTCTGACTTTATTAACATAAATGGTAAAGAAACTCACGTAATAACATATTTGCAGAAATTTTTATTTACACCAGAAAGATTACACTCACCTATAACACATTTATCAGGGGGTGAGAAGAATCGTTTATTATTGGCTAAAATACTATCTAAGCCTAGTAACATTATAATTTTAGATGAACCAACAAATGATCTAGATATTGAGACTCTAGAAATTCTAGAGGAAATGTTGATAAGTTATCAAGGTACTATAATCTTAGTTAGTCATGATAGAGAGTTCATAAATAATGTTGCTACAAGTTCTATTGTATTCGAACATGGTGAGTTGAATGAGTATGTAGGAGGCTATGATGATTGGCTATCGCAACAAAGACAAGTTGAGCAAACTAAAACTACTAAAAAAGTAGATGATGAGCAAAAAAATAAATTAACTTATGAGCAGCGTAAGCAGTTAAGAAATCTTCCTAATCAGATAGAAAAGCTAGAGAATAGCATTGTTAATATAGAAGCTCAAATGGGTGAGTTAGACTTTTATCAAAAATCTCAAACAGAGATAGCAAAAATTCAAAATCAATTAGACCAGCTAAATAAAGAACTAGAAGGTAAATATGCTCTTTGGGAAGAGCTTTTAGAATTAGAATAATCAGAATTTGCTAGTTTATCTATGTTATTATATTGCTTATGTTTATTTAAATTTAGTAACATAATTCTAGACTATGATTAAAGAAAATTTTAATTCAAAAGATCTTAAAGAAGAAAAGAAAGTCTTAGCAATAACATCATTAGCAGAGTTTGCTGAAAGATATGGCTATTATATAATTCAATCGCTATTAATATTCTACTTAATAGATAAGTTTCAAATATCTCAACATTTATCTGCTTCATTAGTTGGGACAACTCTTTCAATGGTTTATATTTCAGCTATTTTGGGTGGTTTTTTAGCAGAGAGATATTTAGGTTATTATCGTGCTGGGTTACTTGGATCATTATTTATGGTTAGTGGTTTTTTTATACTTGCATATTCATCAAGTCAAAACCTACTATATTTAGGCTTAAGTTTTATTTCTGTAAGTACAGGCCTTATAAAATCAAATATGTCGGCATTTATTGGCAGATTTTATGATCAATCCTCGTTAAATGATTCAAAAAGAGATTTTGGATTTAATATTTTCTATATGGGTATTAACTTAGGTAGCTTTAGTGCTCTATTTATTGCTAGTTTGTTGAAGGATAATTATGGTTTTGGAGCTCCTTTCTATAGTAGTATGATTGTTAGTGCTTGTATGCTCTGTATGCTTGTTGTAGGGTTTAAATTTCTCAATAAGCATATTATAGATTTTAAGCTAACATTATCAGTAACTATAAAAGTAGCTTTGTTACTTGGTGTTTATATTGTTGCTTTATTTTATATCTTTGAACAGCCGATTATAGCAAATTTTTCTATAATTATTGCTTTAGTTGGATCTATAGTGATACTTATTCTTTCTATAAAAAAATCTAGTATTAAAAAAGTAATAGTGGCGGGAATATTTTTCGCGTTATCAATAATATATTGGGGATTGTATTTCCAAATGTTTATCAGCTTATTATTGTTTACTCAATATTCAGTTGATAATTCTTTATTAAACCCAAGTCAATTCTTAAGCATTGAGGCTTTAAGTGTTTTGTTTTTTGCAAGTATCTTAGGTAAGTTTTGGATTTATTTAGATAAAAGAGGTAGTAGAATAGAAGATGTCGATAAATTTAATATAGCTTTTGTATTAATGATTGTGACATTCTTAATTATATTAGTTTCAATACTTGCATCATCACAAGGTGTTAAGGTTGCAGAGTATGGAATTATATTTGGTTATATAATTTTAGGTATTTCAGAACTATCTTTATCGGCTATTGGCTTGTCAATGATTACAAAAATAGCGCCAAAAGGCTTTGTTGCTTTATATATGGGTATCTGGTTAGTTACTTTGGGAATAGGGGGTAAATTAGGTGGATTTATAGCTAGTTTCTTCTATATAGCAGAGAACGATCTAAGCTTAGCTAAGACAAATATGTGCGATGGCTTAGATACATTTATTGTTTTAGCAGTATTAACCAGTCTTAGTATTTTATTATTAAGAAAGTTTGTAAATAAGAATGTTTAAAGATGGAATAATTTATTTGTGAAGTAATGCTAAGAAAATCTAAAAAATTAGATTTTCAGTTTGAGGATTTTACTTTTTTACTTCCCAAGTATTTCTAAGAGTTACAGTTCTATTAAATACTAGTTGATCTTTTTTACAGTCTTGACGATCTGATATGAAGTATCCGATTCTATTGAACTGAAAACGTTCTTCAGGTATTACATTTTCAAGAGATCTTTCAACTTTAGCATTTTTTATGATTTGTAAAGATTCTGGGTTTATAGTTTCTTCAATACTATCAAAACCTCCTGGATTCTCATCATTAAATAAACGATCATAGATTCTTACTTCGGCATCTAAACAGTTGTTAGCATCAACCCAGTGAATGATTCCATTAGGTTTTATACCATCTTCTGGCTTTTTGCCACCTAGCGTATCTGGTAAGTATGAACATTTTAACTCAGTAACATTTCCTATTTCATCAGCTATAACATCAAGACACTCGATTACATAAGCATTCATCAAGCGGACTCTGCCATTTGGATTAAGCTTTTTCATACCTTTTTCAAGTTCAAATACAAAATCCTCTCTTTCAATAAAAATCTCTGAAGATATTGTAATATCGCGACGTCCAAAGTCATGATCTTGAGGGTGGTTAGGAACGTCTAGAGTATGGTTAGGCATATCGATGATAGAAACTTTTATCGGATCTAGCACTGCATTTTTTCTCAGAGCATTTTTATTTAAGTCATCTCGTATAGACTCTTCTAAGACAGATACATCAATAATTGAGTCTTGTTTAGATATTCCAACTAGGTCACAGAAATTACGAATTGATTCAGGAGTATATCCTCTACGACGATAACCTTTGATAGTTGGCATACGCGGATCGTCCCAACCATCAACAAGCTTATTATCAACTAGATATTTTAATTTTCTCTTACTCGTTATTGTGTAATTTAAATTAAGCCTAGAAAATTCAATCTGTTGCGGCTTAGTTTCGAATTCAGTTTCAGAAACTACCCAATCGTAAAAAGGTCTTTGATCTTGAAACTCTAAAGTACATAGTGAATGAGTAATACCTTCAATAGCATCTTCTAATGGATGAGCAAATGTGTACATTGGATAAATGCACCATTTATCACGAGTTTTCGGATGAGTTGTGAATTTTATTCGATATAAAGCAGGGTCTCTTAAGTTTATATTACCCGAAGACATATCTATTTTTGCTCTTAAAGTTTTGCTACCTTCTGCAAACTCTCCATTTTTCATTGCTTCGAATAGTATTAAGTTTTCTTCTACGGAACGATTTCTATATGGACTGTCTTTCCCAGGTTCTTTTAATGTGCCGCGATATTCTCTAACTTGCTCTGCGGATAAGTCACAAACATAAGCTTTACCTTTTTTGATAAGTAATACAGCTAGCTCATACATTTTATCAAAATATTCTGAAGCAAAGTGGGGCTTATTTTCCCATTTAAATCCTAACCACTGTACATCTTCTTGAATAGCATTTATGTATTCGATATCTTCTTTATCTGGATTTGTATCATCAAAACGTAAGTTACATTTACCATTAAATTCTTCGGCAATTCCAAAATTTAAGCATATAGATTTTGCATGACCTATATGCAAGTATCCATTCGGTTCAGGAGGGAATCTAGTTAGAATGTTAGAAATTTTATTAGTTTCTAAGTCTTTTTTTATAATATTTTTTATAAAATTAGTTTTATTTATTTTAGTCTCATTAGTCATGATTTTTATATAGAATAGTTGAGTTTATCAAATTTACTAATAGTTTACTTTATTCATAAAACAATAACATATTTTTTTGAAAAAAAAGTATATACTGGATATAATTTTGACTTAAAAGCTAACACTTAGATTAAGCTAGGGAACTTTTGCTAATGGATCCTTCTACCGTAGATGATAATAAGTATTTATACACCTCAAAAAATGTATATCAAAATTTGTCTTTAGAGCAACTTGCAATACATGCTGAGAAGAGTTGCGGATTTATACAGCGAGAAGGTAAGACACTTGTTGTAGATAGTGGTAGCATCAAGGGAAGACTTCCTGATGATAAGTATATTGTAGAAACCAAGTATGCGAAGAAGAATGTCTGGTGGAATGAAGAAGGCTCGGATAATAAAAGATTAAAAAGGAAAAACTGGAAGCAGATAAAGCAAAAACTTTGTCAAGATGTTTCAACAAGAGATTTATTTGTTGTTGATGGTTTTTATAATCATGATGATAAAAGAAAAATGGCTGTTAGGTTAATAACTACTCAAGCTTCAGCTGCTTATTTTTTTAAACTTGTAACAATATCTAATAATAGCTTTGAACAAAGCACATTTGATCCTCAATGGGTTGTAATGCATTCTCCAGAAACAGAAATTGATAATTATGAAGAGTTTGATTTAAATTCATCTAGAGTTGTTGCGACAAATTTAAAGCAACGTGAGAGTATACTTGTGGGGACATATTATTTAGCAGAAATAAATAAAGTACTCCTTTCGGTCATGAGCTATTATTTATCTTTGAATGATATCGGTGTTTTTTACTGTGCTGTTGGTGTTGACGCTGAAGCAAAAAGTAGTATGTTTTTTGGTTTGTCTGGTAGTGGAAAGACGACTTTGGCTTTAGATAAGCAAAAAACTCTTGTGACCAATGAAGCAGTCGCCTGGACAGAAATGCGCGGAATATATAGTTTAGAGTCTGGTCTAACTATAAAAGCTGCAAGCTTTAAAAAGGATGACCCTCGCATTGAAAATTCTTTGAAAGGAGATCTTTTAATAGAAAATCCTAATTTTGATGAGAATGAAAATATTATATTTGGTCAAAAAAATAGATCACAAAGTAATACTTATGTAACTTTCTCACGAGAGGATTTAGGTAGCCTTATAAATACTGACAATCCAAGTACAATAATTTTCCTTGTTAAAGATGCAAAAGGTATTCTTCCAAGAGTTGCAAAATTAAGTAAAGGTCAAGCAATTTACTATTTTTTGTCTGGATATACTTGTACTTCAATCGGCGTTGAATCTGGAGTTACAGAACCCAAGCCAGAGTTTTCAAGCTGTTATGCACAACCTTTTTTATTGCTTAGACCGACGAGGTATGCAAGTATTTTACGTCAAAGACTAAAACATAGTAACGCTAATATCTATATGGTAAATGTTGGCTGGATCGATGGTGATTATAATACAGGTCGAAGAGTGCCTACAGAAGAAACAAAAACTATAGTTGATTATCTATTGAATAAGCCAGAAAATGTTGGCTTTAAGTTTGAGAGGCAAAAATATTTTAATTTTAAAGCATTAACTTGTATTTATGATAATGATGAGGTTTTTCATCTAAATAATATATGGGATGATAAATCAGAGTATAAAAAACAATATAAAGCTTTAGCAAAAGATTTTATTAAAAATTATGAGCAATTTGAAAACGATGAGTTTGCTTTAAAATATAAAAAGTTTGAACCAGATATCTAATAGTTAGTTTCATTGGCTATATGAAAAATATACTTTATTTATTATAATATCTTCACCTCATTTAAATTTAAAAACACATGTTAATTTATCTTTTTAAATGGCTTAGTCATTATTTTACTGGACTAGGAGTCTTTAGTAATTATATTTCTATCAGAATTATTATGATCTCCATAACATCTTTGCTAATAACTCTATTTTTAGGAGGGCCAATGATTCGTTGGTTGCAGAGGATGCAAATAGGACAAGTTGTTAGAAATGATGGTCCAGAAAGTCATTTTTCCAAAAAGAATACTCCAACTATGGGAGGCGTTTTGATTTTGTCATCAATAGTAATATCTTCATTATTATGGGGTGATTTATCAAGCATATATCTATGGATCTTGATATTAGTAGTAGTTTTTTTTGGAGCTATTGGATTTATTGATGATTATTTAAAGTTAGTGCTTAAAAATCCTAAAGGTCTGAGAGCTAAGCATAAATTTGCATTACAAACAATATTTTCAATTATATTGGCGATAGTTTTATTTTATCTTTTATCAAAAAATGGTGAGATGAGCCTATCTATTCCATTCTCAAAAAATTTATATATTCCAATGGGAATAGTACTATTTACAATCCTGACATTTTTTATTATTAATGGTAGTAGTAATGCTGTTAATTTAACAGATGGTCTAGATGGTTTAGCCATAGTTCCTGTTGTTCTTGTTGCAATGGGTCTAGGAATCTATGCATATATAGAAACTAATATTAATTTGGCAAATTATTTGTTATTTAGTTATTTAAATAATCCAGGACTTGCTGAAGTAGCTGTTTTTTGCGCAGCTGTTTGTGGCTCTGGTTTAGCTTTCTTATGGTTTAACTCATATCCTGCAGAAGTCTTTATGGGAGATGTTGGATCATTAACGTTAGGGGCTGTTTTAGGTGTTATAGCTATTATGATTCGCCAAGAATTAATATTTTTTATAATGGGATTACTTTTTGTTGTAGAAGCATTATCTGTAATGTTACAAGTAGGATCATATAAGCTTAGAAATGGTAAAAGAATTTTTAGAATGGCTCCGATACATCATCATTTTGAGTTAAAAGGCTGGCCAGAAACAAAGGTAGTAGTACGTTTTTGGATAATATCATTGATACTTTTTTTACTTGGCTTAGCAGCTATTAAGGTTCGATAATGTTTAGTTTTCATTTTAACGACGTTAAGATTTCTAGATTATTAATGGTTGGGTATGGTGTCACAGGAAAGTCAGTTTGTGACTTTTTGGCAAATTTTATTGATCTTGAAGTTGATATATCTCAAAATGAAGAAGACTTTGAAAACTTCGACTTAGCAAGTTATGATCTAATAACAGTTAGTCCTGGCATACCTCTTAATAGGTCGCCATATAAAGTATTATCAAAATATAAAGATAAAATAGTTAGTGATATTGATATCTTTTATCAGTATATTAAAAATACAAAAGCAAAAACTATTGCTGTAACTGGCTCAAATGGTAAAAGTACTGTAGTGACACTACTTGATTTTATATTTAGAAAGTTAGGTTACAAAAGTATTTTGGTTGGAAATATTGGTACACCAGCATTAAATAAAATCGGTGAAAAGTTTGATTATTGTGTTATAGAGGTATCAAGCTTTCAGATAGATACATTCCATTCTGTAAAATTTGATGTGGGTTGTGTTATTAATGTATCTCCGGATCATTTAGATAGATATGTGAATTTTGAACAATATAAGCAATCAAAATTGAATCTCGCAAATTTTACTAAAGACTTCTTTGTATATGATGTCCACAATAATGGTGTTAAGTATGCAGGAGAGTATGAGATAGTAAGGTCAAGTATATATAAAAATACCATAAAGTTACTTGATATCACTGAGACAAATCTCTTTGGTCAGCATAATTTAGAAAATATTATAGTTGTTTTAAATATCTTAGATAGATTAGGTTTAGATGCAGTTAAGGCTGTGGATGCTATTAAAAAGTTTAAAGGATTAGAACATCGTTGTAAGGTTGTGAAAAAAGTTAATGGTGTAACTTATATAAATGATTCAAAAGGTACTAATGTTGGAGCTACAGTAGCGGGACTTAATAGTATAACAAATACTAAAAATATTATATTGTTGTTAGGAGGTGTGGCTAAAGGAGGAGACTTTAGTCTTATGACAGAGTCTTTAAGAAAATATGTAAAATATGTTTTTATATATGGTCAAGATAAGCATTATATAGAAAGCTATATTAAAGATTCTTGTAAGTATGAGCTTTGTGATAATATGTTGCAAGCTCTTGAATTAGCAAGTAAAAAATCACAAAACAGTGAAATAGTTTTATTGTCTCCAGCATGTGCAAGTTTTGATGGATTCGATAACTATGTTAAACGTGGTCAAGCTTTTGAAGATTATGTTTCACAGTTAAAAAACATATAGGAAGCTATAAACAGTGCTATATAGATTAAAACTTCTATTAAGTAGGAGAAATGTAAAGAGAGAGCGTGTAAGAGCAAGATTAGAAATAGATATTTCTATAGTTTTTATAATGCTTGGACTGCTCACTTTTGGGTGGGTTATGGTTACTTCAGCATCGATGATTGATGCATTATATGATTTTAATGATCCTTATCATTATTCTATAAGACAGGGTTTTTTTGCAATTATATCAATATTTTTGTTTTTGTTAGCGTTACTTGTGCCAACTAAAAATTATGAGAAAAACTATAATGCAGTTTTCTTTATAATGCTTTTAGTTTTAGTTGCAGTATTGGTTCCAGGTTTAGGAAAAAGTGTTAATGGAGCTAGGCGCTGGATACCCCTTTTAGTAATTAATATTCAGGTTGCAGAGTTAGCTAAGCTTTTAGCAATTATGTTTTTCTCTGGTTATATCGCTACAAACTTGAAAAACATGAGTAATTTTAAAGAGGGGATTCTTACACCAATAACTTTATTGGGATGTATAGCAATACTTTTATTAATGCAACCGGATTTTGGATCTACAGTTGTAATATCGATATGTGTGATGGGAATGTTATTTGTATCTGGTAATAAAGTGCGTTGGTATGGATTACTATTGGTTGCAATGGTATTGATGGCTGCAATGCTGGTTATTATATCGCCATATAGGATGCATAGGATTACTGGATTTTTACATCCTTGGGAAAATGCAAATGGCTCAGGTTATCAATTAGTCCAAGCTCTTATAAGTTTTGGTAGAGGTGGTTGGTTTGGTGACGGCTTAGGAAATGGGATACAAAAACAATTTTTCTTACCAGAGGCACATACTGATTTTATTACTTCTGTCATAGCTGAAGAAATAGGTGTTGTTGGGCTAATGATTTTACTCTTGGTATATTTATTTATTGCTATAAAAGCTATAAATATAGCTAAATTAGCCTTTGAATTGAAAAGATATTATCAAGCCTTTTTAGCATATGGGATAGGTTTTTGGATTAGTTTTCAGGTATTTGTCAATGTGGGTGTAAATACAGGACTATTACCAACTAAGGGTTTAACTTTGCCATTAATAAGTTATGGTGGTAGTAGTTTATTAATAATGTGTTATACATTGGGTATCTTGGTTAGAGTTGATTTTGAGAATAAACTTTTAGCAGATACAATAAATCCTAGATATGTATATAAAAAAGTTAAATAGTATCAAAATCTTATAATTTTATATTATTATCTTTTTGATCTTTTATAGCTTGTTGTGACTGAAAATATTTAAATTCATTAATCCTAGATTTTGCTATAGGATCTTTTTCATCAATATCTATAGCTGGATGACACATTATTATTCCTCCATCTTTAATTTCTTTATAAGCTTTTAATATAATTTCTCTAAAATCTGCTTTGTTACTTTCAAGAGAGTATATTCCAGAAAAACTGGTATTATGCTTAATGTTATTATCTACTAGAAGATTGTTGAATTTTTTGGCACCACTACGGTATATTATGAGTGATTTAAAATCTGATTTATCCATATTAAGCGTTGAACGTATATAAGTTTGTTTTTTAAACATATCAAAATCTTTATATAAATTTATTACAACTTTTCGGATAATAGGGAAGTGATGTACATGCTGATGCCCATCAATAAAATCAGGTAAATCGCCCCACAAACCTATGAAATTATCTATTTGAGCTTTTAATTCATTATAAACATCAGAGTATTTTATTAATCTAAGCTTTGATTTAGCAAGTAGTTTAGATAATGGTAAAAATTCTTTATTCTTACTTATAGAGGTAGCTTTTGTAAAAGGAGTTCCTTCTGTTAGATTTAGATGTATTCCAACGTGAATAGAATCGTTATAAATATTTTTTAAATTAGTAATTCCATATTTTAATGCAGGCATGTTCGACATACAACTTGTAGCATTAATGATTTTTTTCTCCAATAAGTGAAGAATTCCCTTATTAACATTATCACTTAGGCCAAAATCATCGGCGCAAATTATTATTTTTTTAGACATAACAAAACTTCTTAAAATCATGAATATTATGGTTACTAGTATATATTTTATACTTTCATAGTTATAATAGCATCTATTAAGACTTAATATATTTTGTATTTAAAATGGCAAATAGAAATATTGAAAATCCCCATCTTTACGCTGTAATACCAGTTTATAATGAAGAAGCATTAATAGAATCTTTCTTAAAAGAGCTAGCTATTAAACTCAGAGAAATCTCATCAAACTATAAAATAGTCGTTGTTGATGATGGTAGTGCGGATAATTCTAGGGAGGTTATCCAGGGATTAGTAGGTGAGTTAAATATTAAACTTATTAGTTTTTCTAGAAACTTTGGTCAAGAAGCTGCTATTACAGCAGGACTAGAAGCCTCTAAAGATGCTGATGCAGCTGTTATTATGGATTGTGATTTTCAACATCCAATAGAAGTGATAGATCAGTTCTATGAGAAATGGTGCGAAGGCTATTCTAATGTTTATGGTATAAGAACTAGGAATGATCAAAGCAAAACTAGAAGTTTTTTATCAGAAACATTTTTTAAGTTCAGTAAGAGTATGATGGGTGTTGATATTCCAGCTAATGCGGGATATTTTAGATTATTAGATAAACAGTGTATCAAAGCTTTTAATTCATTATCAGAAAATAATCGTTTTATTAGAGGTCTTTTTTCTTGGATAGGTTTTAAAGGATATGCTATACCATTTCAGGTTGCTGATAGAAAAGATGAGACACCGAGTAGATGGGGATATAAAAAGCTTTTCAAGCTAGCATTTACTGGTATTTTCTCATTTTCAGCTGTTCCTCTTAGAATGATATCTCTTATGGGGATGATAATTTCCGTATTTGCATTAGCGTATGGTTTATATATTATTTTAGATAATATACTTTTTGGTATTGGTGTTAGTGGTTGGCCAACTATTGTTGTGAGTATTATGTTTTTTAGTGGTGTTCAGCTTATTTCTTTAGGTGTTTTAGGCGAGTATATAAGCCGTATATTCGATGAGGCAAAAAATCGTCCTAAATATATTATTGATGAGGATGAGAGTCGAAATATTTAATTGTTCTGAATAAACTTTTTTCTTAATCCTATTAAGTTTTCTCTTTTTAATTTTATGAATAGCTTGCTGTAAAAGTAGCTGGTTAATTTAATCTTGAAAGCTAATATTATAAAGTTTTTTGTTAATAAACACTACTTAGATGAGGTTAAAGCATAAATATAGAGAACTTATAAGTATTTTTAAATAGATTATTGATCAATGTAAAGCTAATTTAGAGTATGTTTTTAGTGTAGAGCTGACTTTATAGTATTATATGAGAAGCTCAAAATGAGCTTCCTATAATTATTTGAGATGCTACTTAAAAGTTAATTTTTAACTACTTTTACTACAACATTCTTGTTGTATCTTCCTTTAATTTGAAAATCTATATTTGGATATTTTTCTTTAATTTGTTGTAATTGTTTTTCTTTTGTAAAAATAACAATATCTTTTTTAGTTTTTAGAAGTTCACCAAATTGAGGGTAGGTTATTAAATACTTTGGCCATTCACCATTATGTGACTGTTGGTATTGTTGGATACCATAATGAAATTCTCTTGCCCAGTTATCAATTTCTGGTTTATAAGTTTTCCAATTATAAACTATATAGATATTATCATTTAATAACAGAGGCAAATCCTCTTCATAGCCTTTTTTCTTTATCTCTTCTTTTAATATAAAGTGTTTCGGCTGAGGTCTATTATAGTAAACAAATATAGTATCTTTAGGAGAGTCTTTTATTACTTTTGCTACTAAAGGCTCGGAAGTTCTAAGATCAAAGTAAGGAATTAAAAGTTGTCCTAAAATATTTAGTAACATCAAAGAAGAAGTTATTATTATTATAGCTTTTTTAAATTGATTTTTTAGAGATGATCTTAAACTATAAGATATTAGTAGAGCACATATAATTACTAAAATTGTATAAATTAAAGGTGTTTGTACATCTAAGGATAAGTGTCTTATAACAGAGAAAATTAGTATACCAATAGCTGCAAGTAAGAATATTATGCTAGCTATTATATGCATTTTTTTTAAAGATTGTATTTTATCATGCTCTTTAATTATTTTTTCAAATGATAGTGCCATTAGAAGTGATAATGGTCCAAAAATAGGCAATATATAGCTTACAATTTTTGAATTTGGAATTGAGAAGAATATTAGTATAAGTAAGCACCATAGAGCAATTAAGAATGTAGTATGGTCTTGTTTTCTATTTTGCCAAATAGTTTTAAAACCTTTAGGTAAGCGATTAAGTAGTAATACACTAAATGGTAAAAATACAGCTAAAATAATTACAAAATAAAACCATGGTCCAATAGTGTTATTAAAACCACTGCCGACAAAACGATAAAATTGTTGGAAGTAAAAGAAGAAATATAAGAAATCGGGATTTTGTTGTTGAGCTAAAATTAGCCATGGAGTTACTATAATTACAAATATAATTGCCCCAGTAGGGATATATAGCTCTTTTATTCTATGCCAGTTATTTGTTACAAGCATCCATACAAAGATAGTCATACATGGGAATGCTATAGCCATTAATCCTTTAGTTAAAAATGCTAATGCCGAGACAAAGTATGCAGCATACATGAAGAATCTTTTTTTACAGCCTATTTGTTGTTTTAAGCTAACTAAACATAAAAAGAATGCTGTCCAAAGTAGGTTTGCAACTATAAGATCCATATTCGCATAATGAGATTCAAAGAAATATAGGACATTCGCAGCTAAAATGAAACTGGCTAATAGTCCGGCAAAACGTGAGTAAAAATATCTACCAAATGAGTATATTGATATACAGCCTAATATGCCAAAAAGTGCTTGAGGTAGGCGAATAGCCCAAGCATTTACGCCAAAGAAATGCATAGAAGTAGCTTCTAGCCAGTAATAAAGAGGAGGTTTATCTAGAAAAGGTACTCCATTGATAAAAGGGGTAACCCAATTACCGGAGCTAAGCATTTCTCTAGCAATTTCAGGGTAACGTCCCTCATCTGGGATACTTAAGTGTCTATGGCCAAGAAATATAATAAAATATATAGCATAAATTACTAATAAAATTAAAATGTCATAAGCATAAGAGTTCTTGAATTTATTCATTTAAGTTTTTCAAAAAAGATAAATTAATGACTTAATGTATCTTTTAATTGTAACTTTTTCAAGAGAATTATCTTAAATAAAAATTAGTGCTAAAGGTTGTAATTTATCTTAGAATGCTTGTTTTTAGGAAAAATTAAATCTCACTGAACTGCTCAGGTTTATCTTCCTTATTTTCAAATAAAAATTTGTGCATTTCCTTTTGTAAAAACTCTTTTGCTTTTGGATCCATAAGGTTTAAGCGATATTCATTTATCAAGATAGTTTGATGTGATAGCCATGCTTGCCAAGCTTTGTTTGAAATTTCAGCATGTATTTTTTTACCTAACTCTCCTGGTAGAGGTTGAAATGGTATTGCATCTAACTCTTGATTATACTTTTTACAAAAAACGGTATTCATTTTTTCTCCTTTAAAACTTTTAAATACATCTTTTAGGCTTTGGTAATCCAGCTAGCTTAGCAGCTTGCACAGCTGGGGATATAGGAAATAGTATCTGTAGATATAAGCTATTACCTATTTTTTCCCCATAATTTTCTTTTAAGGCTTTAACAAGCTCTCTAATTGCTGGAGATTTTTTATTTTTTTTATAAAAATCTCTTAGAAAGTTTATGATAAGTATATGATCTTCAGAGAGGTTAATATCTTCGCTAATTGCTGCCAATTTACAAAAATCCATATCCCAACTTTCGAAATCTACTAAAAAGCCATGTTCGTCTATGTTGTAGTTATCCACAAATATGATAAAATTTGTTACTAGTTTTTACTATTCTGACAATTATAACAAATAAGGTTAATTGTTTTAATCTATAAAAAGGCATATTCAATGAAAGTTACTTTATATACTACTAAATATTGTCCATATTCTCTTAGAGCAAGAATTGCGTTAGCTGAGAAAAAAATGAGTATGGATGTTGTTGAGGCTGGTGATCTTGCACCAGAAAAATTAAAGAAAATATCACCTAATGGTATTTTCCCAGTATTAAAAGAAAAGGGTTATAGTATAAATAATAGAAAAGCTCTTTTAATATATATTGATGAAAGATTTCCTGCGCCTAGTCTATTACCAAGTTTAGTAAATGAGCGTATTAAGATTCGTTTATCTTTAGAAAAAATAGATAATGAATGGTATCCAGTGCTTGATCAAATTAGAAAAAATAGAGATGACAAAGAAAAACTTAGTGTTATTTTTAAAGACTTTAAAGAAAGCTTTTTAACTCTTGAGAAAGCTTTTAGTGAGTTTGATTATTTTATATCATCTAATTTTACTTTAGCAGATTGCTATATTGCGGCATTAATGATTTCTTTAGAAGCTGAAGGGTTTAGTATCGATGAAACATTTGGTGCTATATATGATTATAAGAAAAGAGTTTTTGCTAGAGACTCTGTTAAAAAAGCTAATTTAAAAGGTAATGCTAATGAATCATTACTGAAAACTTTAAGAGCACACAGGTAGGTAAGGTTATATGTGGTATCAAGGTTTTGTAAATTTTGTCTTTTTTGCTCTTAGTGTAGTACTAATTGTAGTAGCAGTTATTTTTGTTATTGGAACTTTTTTTTCATTATTAGCAAAGGCAAAACAAGAAGTTACTAAACTTACTAAAGGTAAGTTACAAATTAATAAAATTGATAAAGATTATAAAGAAACCAAAGAAGAAGTTTTAGAAACTTTATTAGATAAAAAAGATTATAAAAATTATTTAAAAGAGCAGAAGAAACTAGAAAAGCAAAATGATAAACCTGAAGAAAAAGTTTTTGTAATTAACTTTAAAGGCGATATTCATGCTTCACAAGTTGAAAATTTACGCAAAGAAGTATCTGCTATTTTAGCAGTTGCAAAATCAGCAGATGAAGTTATTGTAAGAATAGATAGCCCTGGTGGAGTAGTAAATGGTTATGGTTTTGCAGCAGCGCAATTAGAAAGAATTCGCCAATTAGGTATTAATTTGACTGTTTGTATTGATCAAGTGGCTGCGAGTGGTGGCTATATGATGTCTGCAGTTGCTAATAAAATAATTTCTGCACCATTTGCAATAGTTGGTTCTATTGGTGTAGTTGGAACTGTTCCAAATATTAGAGATCTACTTGAAAAAAATGGTATTAATGTTGAGATGCACACTTCTGGTGAGTATAAGCGTACATTAACTACTGTTGGTGAAAATACAGAAGAAGGTCGTAAGAAGTTTAAGCAAGACTTAGCGAATATTCACGAATTGTTTAAAAAACATATTTTAAATTATCGTCCTAATCTAGATATGCATAAAGTTGCTACTGGAGAATACTGGTTTGGTAAGGATGCTCTTGAACTTGGATTGGTAGATGAGATTCAAACTTATGATGATTATTTAATAAATTTAGTTAATAAAAAGCATGATGTATATGAAGTTAGTTTTGTTAGAAAAAAAGAAAAAGGATTATTGAAATCTAAACTTACAATGATCAAAAATGCTCTAACAAATTTCTTATACGCACGTAAAATATTGTAGGAATAAAGTGTTTTCTTTAAATACTCATCAAAAAATTTTGGAGAATTTTCTTGAACAAAAATCTAAGAGCATGTTACATCATGCTTTTATTTTTAGAGTAAAAGATGCTGTATTGTTAGACAGTTTTATAAATTCTTTATGCCAAGTTTTATTAGGTCAAAAAGTAGATGATTATAATGAGTCTCCATATATTACTGTAGCAAATCCAGAAAATGATGAGATTAGAGTTGCTGAAGTTAAGAAAATAATAAAAAAATGTGAATTAACTGGGCATAATAACCTAGCTAAAATTATTATAATTCCAGAATTAGATTTTCTAAATGAATCCGCAGCTAATGCTATTTTAAAAACATTGGAAGAACCTGCGGAAGATACGTTTTTTTTAATGTTTACGCGTAATTATAATAATATTTTAGCAACAGTAAGAAGTAGATCTTTAGTCTATGATATAAGCTTTAGTGATCAAGATAAGTATAGTTATCTAAAATATACATTTGATATGTCGAAAGAAGCTATAGAAAAGTCATTACTTATGGCTCGAGATGATATTAACGTGATAGCTAAAATTAAACTAGAACAACATTTCTGGCAAATTAGAAATAGTTTGATGAGAGTTTTAGTAAATCAGTTAAACACAAATGTATTTCTTAAAGAAGCTAATCCAAACTTTAAAGATGTCCTCTATTGGTTAACAAGCTTAATAATTGATGTGTATTATTATAAGCTAGATGATCAGAGCATAAATATTGCTAATTATGATAAACTAGCTGTTGTTAAGTATCTTGCTGCTAAGTTGTCAGAAAATCAGATATATAGGTTATATCAAAAAACATTGGAAGCTAATGATTATTTTCTTAATTTTAAAAATGTTGATAAAGAACTAATCTTAGAAAATTTAATATTAAAAATTATAAAGTAGGTAAAAAATGGAAGTAAAACAGCAACAAAAGCTAAAAGCTGAAGCTCATAGCTTAAAACCTGTAGTATTAATGGGTGAAAAAGGCCTTACAGAGAATGTAATGCTAGAAATTGATCTAGCTTTAGCATCTCATGAGCTTATAAAAGTAAAGGCAGGGCGTTTACCAAAAGAAGAAAAACAACAAATAGCAACACAGATTGTTAAGGCAACAAAATCAGAGTTAGTGCAAATAATTGGTAATATCCTAGTTTTATATAGAAAAAATCCAAACAAAAATAAAAAATAGGTCATATATGAGTTTTCCAATATCACGCCCACGTAGGCTTAGAGTTACTCAGAATATTAGAGATATGGTTGCAGAGACGACTTTAAATATCAATGATTTAATGTATCCAATATTTGTCGTGCATGGACAAAACATTAAAAAAGAAATATCAAGTATGCCAAATCAATATCATTGGTCCATTGATAGGCTAGAAGAACTTGTTGAGCAAGTTTTAAAATCTGGTATAAAAAGTATCATGATATTTGGAGTTCCAAAGACTAAAGATTTGGTTTCATCTGAAAACTATGATCCTAATGGCATAACTCAGCAGGCTATTAGAAAAATTAAGCAACTTGCCCCAGAGCTAGTTGTTGCAACTGATGTTTGTATGTGTAGTTTTACACCGCATGGGCATTGTGGAATACTAAATGAAGATGAATATGTTGATAATGATAAGACATTAGAGATCTTGCAAAAGACAGCAGTATCTCATGCAGAAGCTGGGGCTGATATAGTTGCTCCAAGTGGTATGATGGATGGTATGATTATGGCTATGCGTCAAGCTTTAGATGAGGCTGATTTTGAAACTGTAAATATTATGTCTTATTCGGTTAAATATGCATCAGCTTATTATGGGCCATTTAGAAGTGCTTGTGACTCATCTTTAAAAGGTGATCGTAAAACTTATCAAATGGATTATCGCAATAAAAAAGAAGCTATTCGTGAAGCTATTGCGGATATAGAACAGGGTGCAGATTTTATCATGGTTAAACCTGCATTAAGCTATCTTGATATAATCAATGAATTAAATCATATTGTCGATTTACCAATAGCTGCATACCATGTAAGCGGTGAGTATGCCATGATAAAAGCTGCAGCTCAAGCAGGATTAGTTGATGAGAAAGCAATTACTATAGAGACTTTAACATCAATGAAGCGTGCCGGAGCAAAAATTATACTTACATATACAGCTTTAGATGTAGCTAGTTGGATTTAGTACTGGTTAAAATAAATTGTAATAAGTATTATTTTATATAAAATCTTAGGGAAGTAATGCAGGGTTTCTAAGCTAATAATGTATAAATTTATTAAGTTTCTTTCTTTAATAGCTTTAGCCGTAGTTATTTCAGCATGTGCGATTATTACAAATCATGACTTTGTATATCTAGGTCATCCACCAAAACTATATGATTACCAAATTTATTATGATAAAACACAAAAACTATATCTTTTTATAGATAAGCATGGTTGTTTTGATAAAAGTAAAAATGGATCTGGTACATGTATAGCTTTGAGTCATCAAGAGGTTGATGATTTTATTAAACAGATATTGCCACAAATGGTTGATACTGAGCAAAGATTGGAAAGAGATGATAGAGAGAAAATTATAGAAGCTTTAAAAAAATATAATAAGAAATATATTAAACGTCCTGCTAAAATTGAATTTAAAGCAAGGCCTGTAAAACAAATCAATGTATACGGTAAAAAAGAATATCACTTAGTTCCAAACAAATATGAAGTAAAAGTTAATTTAATAGTTATGCTTGATGATCTTAAGCATCAACATGTTCGAGTTTTATATTCTATAAGGATTCCAAGAATTATTCATAAACAGAAGACCTCAACGAAACCATTTTTAATAGATCCAGAATATTTAGAAAAGGTTATGAATGAGAAGGCAATAAAAGAATTTGAAGAGATATATAATCAAAATTTAAAAAAAGTAAAAGAAAGAGATAGCAATTTTGAGCATTTCTTAGATGATGATTTGCATATATGATGTTATAGCTGATGCTTGAGTTTAAAATAATTTCATATAGAATCTCAAGAGTTAAATTACGAATTATAAATCTTATAAGGTTAGAATTTTTATATGATAAACATAGCATTATATGAGCCAGAAATACCACCAAATACAGGTAATATTATTAGACTTTGTGCTAATGTAGGTGCTAATTTGCATTTGATAGAGCCTTTAGGATTTAAATTAGATGATAAGCAATTAAGAAGAGCAGGTTTAGATTATCATGAATTTGCAGATCTTAAAGTTTATAAAAATTTTGACGAGTTTTATGAGAAAAATAAAACTAAAAAGATTTGGGCTTGTACCACTAAGGCAAAACAGTATTATCATCAAGTAAATTTTGATGGAGATGATATTTTACTATTTGGACCTGAAACAAGAGGTCTTCCTAGTGGCATTTTAAACTTATTAAATCAGACTCAACTTAAAATCCCTATGCATAAGAATAGTCGAAGTCTTAATTTGTCTAATTCAGTAGCAGTTATTTTATATGGAGCTTTAAATAATATAGGTTTTGATAAATTAGGCTTGTTATAAATTTTTATCTTAATTTAAAAACTTCACAAGTATTATCATACGTTTGCTTAGCTACTTTTTCGAAGCTTTCATTTCTTAATTCAGCAAGAAACTCTGCAACATATTTAACATATTCTGGATAGTTTGGTTTGCCTCTATATGGTACTGGTGTTAGATATGGGGCATCAGTTTCTATCAAGACTCTATCTAAAGGAAGTTTTTTTGCTATTTCTTGAATATCTTTAGCATTCTTAAATGTTAAGATTCCTGAAAAAGAGATGTACATTCCCATATCTATAGCTTGCTTTGCCATATCATAATCTTCAGTAAAACAATGCAAGATACCACCACATTTTTGAATATTTTCAGATTTTAAAATGTCTAAAGTATCTTGTTTAGCAGCTCTAGTATGAACTATTATTGGTTTAGCTGTTTCAATACCAGCGTGGATATGATTTACAAATTTAGATATTTGTTTATGCTTTGTTTCTTGATCGTTGTAATAATAGTCTAAACCTGTTTCGCCAATAGCAACACATTTTGGATGGTTTGATCTTATTATAATTTCTTCAGTACTTGGTTGATGAGAGTCTAGCTCACTTGGGTGAACGCCAACTGAGAAATATACATCTTTATAACTTTCAGCTATCTTTTGAATATCATCGATCTCGTGCCATGCTACAGCAATTGAAACTATTTTATCTATGTTCGCATTTTTGGCATTTGAGATGACATTATCAAGGTTTGTATCTTCGAGTTTTAAATAATTAAGATGGCAGTGAGAATCTATTATCATATTAGATAAAGGTTTTATTTCAGATATGATGAATTATAACAAATATTTTGTTTAATATATCTCTTAGTATGTTTGATAAGTATTTCTACTAAAAGAGTGCTATGATAGTCTAATATGTTTTCTGCTAAAGTAATGCCAAATTAGAATAGGGTTATAAGAAAGGTTAAGTAGAAATGGTTAAAGAAAATGCAAAGGACAATATTTATAGTGTTTTCCCAAAATTTTCAGATGATGAAGTTTTTTTAGATCTTTTAAAATATGATAATGTTCATGTTGAAAAAATTATTTCTTATGGACAAGTTACAGATTTAAATAAACCATATATTCAAAACTATGATGAGTGGGTTTTAGTATTAAAAGGTAAAGCAAAGCTTAGACTAGATACTAGAGAATATATTCTTGAAGAAGGTGAGCATTTACTGATTCCTAAAGACACTAAGCATTGGGTTACGTATACAGCTAATCCAACTATATGGTTAGCTATACATTTTAGAGGTAAATAAAAATATGCAAGAGTTCTTTGCGAATCATTTTTTAGTTCTTTGCTCATTTATTGTGTTGATGGGATTTTTAGCTAGTTTTATTGATGCTATTGCTGGTGGAGGAGGGCTTATAAGTATCCCTGCTTTAGGTATGACAGGTCTACCGATTACTATGGTTTTAGGTACAAATAAACTTCAAGCAAGTATTGGTACAGCAATGGCTACTTTAAAGTACTATAAGAATGGTCTGATAAATTTTAAAACTGTTTTGAGAGGGCTTGTGGCTGGCTTTATTGGAGCAAGTTTAGGTACCATATTAGCAGTTATTATTCATAATGATTTTATGAATAAGCTTGTCCCAATACTTTTAGTTTTTGTCTTTATTTTTAGTATTGTGAATAAAAATCTAGGTGTTAATCCTGGTAAAAAAAAGATGTCAGAAATTACATTTTTTACATTATTTGGATTTTTATTAGGTGCGTATGATGGTTTTTTTGGGCCAGGAACAGGTAATTTTTGGATTATTGCTATAGTTTATTTTCTTGGCTATACATTTCTGCAGGCTTCAGGATATGCAAAAGTACTAAATTTGAAAAGTAATGTATTTTCACTTATCGTATTTATCTTATCGGGACATGTGAATTATGCGTTTGGATTTTTGATGGCTATAGGAAGTTTCTTTGGAGGTATTGCAGGATCAAGAATGGTTATCTTAAAAGGATCAAAGTTAGTTAGGCCAATATTTATAATAGTTGTAGGAGTAACTGTTTTATCATTTATTTTTTCTAAATTTGTATAAAAAAATTTTATGCCGAAGTTATGTAAAGCTGCGAATTTCAACAATATTTTTACTGAAATGGTATAATTCTTTCAAAATTTATAAAAATAACATTTCAAAATGTCATTAGAAAAAGCTTTAGAAATAAAAAATCTAACTAAAATCTATAAAGGTGGTTTAAAAGCCGTAGATGATATTAGTTTTGATGTTAAAAAGGGAGATTTTTTTGCTCTTTTGGGTCCGAATGGGGCAGGTAAATCAACAACCTTAGGAATGATTTCCTCTCTTGTGAATAAAACATCTGGGCAGATTAAAATATTTGACCATGATATTGACAATGATTTTATAAGTGCCAGAAAACACCTGGGTGTAATGCCTCAAGAGATAAATCTTAATATTTTTGAAAAACCAATCGATATATTAATTACTCAAGCTGGTTTTTTTGGGATTTCTAAAAAAGATGCGATACCTTATGCAGAGGAATTACTTAAAAAAGTTGATCTTTATGATAAAAAAGATACCCAAGTAAGATTCTTATCAGGAGGTATGAAGAGAAGATTAATGGTTGTTAGAGCATTGATACACAAGCCTAAACTATTAATATTAGATGAGCCAACAGCGGGTGTTGACGTTGAGTTGAGAAACTCTTTATGGGAAATGATTTCTGAATTTCATAAAGAGGGATTAACTATTATTTTAACAACGCATTATCTAGAAGAAGCAGAATCAATGTGTAACCGTATTGCTCTTATTCATAAAGGGAAAGTTCATGTGAACACTGATATGAAGACATTCTTAAAATCAGCAGATAAGCATACATATATTTTTGATTTGAAAGACAAATGTCAAGAAGATATAAAGCTTAGTTTTGGTGAAGTGAAGTTAGTTGATGAATATACATTAGAAGTCGAAGTTCCAAAGGGTGTAGTTTTAAATGAGATATTTTCAGAATTGACGAGTAAGTACCATTTAGATGTTTTAGATGTACGTACTAAAGAAGCAAAGCTTGAGAAATTATTTATCGATGTTGCGAGGAATAAATAGGTAAATTTATGAATTTAAGAGATTATTGGATAACATATATAACGATTTTTAATCGTGAGTGTAAAAGAGTATTTAGAATTTGGCCACAAACATTATTACCGTCAGTAATAACTATAGTTTTATATTTTCTAATTTTTGGTAAGGTTGTTGGTTCACGTATTGGGACTATGGGTGATGGTATTACTTATATGCAGTATATTACTCCAGGTCTTATTATTATGGCGGTGATTCAAAACTCATATGGTAATGTTGTCAGCTCATTTTTTGGTATACGCTTTAGTAAGGCAATTGAGGAGCTATTAGTTTCTCCTGTTAGTAATCATGTGATAGTTTTAGGCTATATATCTGGAGGAATTTTCAGAGGATTTGTGGTTGGTGTATTGGTAAGTATAGCAGCATTTATTTTAGGTGGTTTTAGTACTATTCATAGTGTGTTTTTAGTATTAGCAGGATTTATATTTTGTGGAGCTTTATTTTCTTTAGGAGGGTTAATAAATGCTATATTTTCACAGAAATTTGATGATACTACGATATTTCCAACATTTATATTGACTCCACTTATCTATTTAGGAGGAGTTTTCTATAATATAAATAATCTTACTGGTTTTTGGCATTTTATATCATCATGTAATCCATTATTTTATATAGTTGATTTTGTCAGATATGGTTTTCTTGGTATTTCAACAGTTAATCCTTATTTTGCATTTGCTGCAATAATTATCTTCACATTTTTATTATATTATCTTTGCTGGTATCTTTTAGAGAAAGGTATTCGTTTAAAGTCTTGATAAATTACGAGTAATATTTGTTAGTTAATTTATTTTTTCTTTTGTTATACTAGCGTTAATAAAATTCTAAAATTAAAATAATGTTTGCATACCAAAAAGTAGCTATTATAGGGAAGCACTATAAACAGGATGTTAGTCGAACAGTTGAAATGCTATGTAATTTTCTTGTTGAAAAAGGATTGCAAATAGTTGTAGAGACTGAGACTGCAGAGGATATTCATCTAAGAGATATTGAGATTGGCAGCTTAAAAGAAATAGCTCTTAAATGTGATGTTGCGATAGTCGTTGGCGGGGATGGAAATTTCTTAAAAGCAGCTAGAGTCTTGGCTTTGTATAGTAGCATACCTGTTATGGGTATCAATAAGGGTAAGCTTGGGTTTTTAACAACTATAGCACCAAATGATAGAACTTTAAAAGATGACCTTTTGAATATTTTGCAAGGTCAAGTATCTGTTTCTAATGTAAGTATGCTTAAGTGTCGAGTTGATGATAATTTACGTGTTCCTTTAGAAGCATCAATAGCACTTAATGAGATCGCGATAACTTCAAGTCGAGGATTAATGTTTGGTTTAAAAGTTTACATTGATGGCAGATATGCTTTTGACCAACGTGGAGATGGTCTTATTGTATCAACACCTACGGGCTCAACAGCACATGCTATGGCAGCAGGTGGTCCGATTCTTAATCCGAATCAAAATAGTATAGTTCTTGTGCCGATATGTTCACATTCATTAAATAGTAGACCATTAGTAATATCAGATGAAAGTGTTATAGATATTTATATAACAGAATATAATGATCCTGAGCCTGTTTTAAGTATAGATGGTAGGCATGATACTATTTTAAGATCTCACCAAAAAGTAACTATCAAAAAGGCAGAAAAGAAAGTCACTGTCCTACATACAAAAGATTATAATTATTATGATACTTTAAGAGAAAAATTGGGTTGGAGTAAGGTTCTGTTTTAGAAAAGTTCAATTAAGATAATTATTACAAAAACTGTTATAAATACTGCTGATATAAATTCAAGCTTCTTGATATTTCTAAAGAAGATCTGTCTAAGTTTATTATTACCAAAAAAAGTAGCAACTATAGTAAACCAAATAAAAGTTGTAAGAGCTATGCATATCCATATAGCAACTTTACCAAAACTAGATAAATCATCAACTAGACTTAACATAGAGCTAAAGAAAACTAATACTTTAGCATTAGCTAGATTAGTAAAAGCACCATTTAAAAAAAGCTTTAAACTTGATGGGGTATTAAAGCTATTTAAGTTTTTGATATGTTCGTTTGCATTTGGGTTAAGCGCTTGTGGTTTTGTGAAAATACTTTTATATAAATTAAAAGCCAAATATGATAAATAAATTGCTCCAATTAGAATCAGTCCTTTAAACAATATAGGTTCTTTATATAATAAAAATGATCCAAACCAATAAACAATAAATGTGTTTAGAAGTATTCCCGATGCAACACCAGAAGCTGTATAAATACCCTGTTTTTGTCCAAATTTGATAGAATTACTAATAGTAACAAAAAAGTCAGGTCCTGGAAGTATAAGGCAGCTGATTTGTAAAGCAAGAATTGTTAAAAATATTAACACAGATATACTCTTATTTTTATTTTAGTTGATATAGAATAGTACTAATAAAATTCTAAATCTAGAAAAATGTGTGATAAATCTAAAGAAAATTTACGCCAAGTAAAAAGTTATGTGCAAAGAGCTGGTAGAGTAACGAAGAAGCAACAACAAGCTCTCGAAAACTATGCTGAAAAATATATGATTAATTATGATCAAAATAGGAAATTAGATTTTTTAGAGGTATTTTCAAATAATAATCCAGTAATTTTGGAAATTGGTTTTGGAATGGGTAGCTCATTGATTCAGATGGCTTTAGAAAATCCAGGAAAAAATTATTTAGGAATAGAGGTACATAAGGCAGGGGTTGGAAATATTTTATATGAAATAGAACATCAAAATATATCTAATCTTTTGATAATGAGTCATGATGCTGTTGATATCTTAGATGATATGATTATGGATGAGTCTTTATCTGGGATACAAGTATATTTTCCAGATCCATGGCATAAGAAAAAACATAATAAACGTAGATTAGTTAATCAATCAAATATAGATCTTTTTGCTAAGAAGCTTAAAGTTGGCGGAGTATTTCATTATGCTAGTGATTGGTTACCTTATGCTGAGGAGGTATTAGAGCTTCTTGATAATGATGCTAAGTATCAGAATATGTATACTGGATTTGCACCAAGACCAGATTGGCGACCTCTAACAAAGTTTGAGAAAAGAGGACAAAACCTCGATCATCAAATATCAGATATACTTTTTAAAAAAGTTTAAGGATAAATAGTGAAAATAGCTAGATATAAAAAAGGTTTTATAAAAGCTAATGAATATAGTAGTAAATTACATTTTGATAATATTTTTTGCCCAGACTGTGGTAAAGCTAAGCTAAAACTAATACGTAAAGCAAATCAAGACTCATATTTTGAGTTTATCAAAGGCGAGAGTGAGCATGATCAACTATGTCCTAAATCTGCTAAGCCAATAGCTAATGATAAAATAAAAGAGCTCATTTCAAGTGATTCAAAAAAAGATATGAGTAAGCTTAATTTTTTAGTAAATAAAAATCTTGAAAAATGTATAAATCTTCTTACGAAAATTGAAAATGATGGTGTACTTAAAAAAGAAGATGAACTAAATCTAATGCCTTTTAAAAAGCAACAAATTGTTGAAAATCGCAATAGAGAATACGCGAAACAAGATATTTATACTATAAATGGTTTGGAATTGGCTGATATAAATATACAAAGCATTAATAATAAATACTGTATTATATATGGAGTTGCAGGGATCACAGTTTCAGATGTGGGAGAGAGTAAAAGGCTTCTTTTCAAAATTGATCAAGATTCAAGGTTTTCAATATTTATAGTGCCAAATCAAGTTAAGTATCTAGATTTTGATAAGAGTAAAAGAGCTAAATTTGCAGTTTTTGGAAGAATTAAAAAGACTGAAAAGTTTTTAAATATCGAAATACGTTCAACAAGAGATCTCGTTATAAAGGATTAGTTTATGAATATAAATATTCGTTATGAGCAATTAAAAGATCAAGAGACAGTTTATCAGCTTATTGCTTCAGCATTTGAAGCAGATGATGAAGAGAAGCTAGTCAGGTTATTACATACAGATCATCAAAGTCTAATTTCATTAGTTGCTGAAGTAGATAAGACAATTGTTGGTCAAATAGTGCTTTCTAAAATGGAAGCGAAAACTAGTAGTATAAATATATATGGTTTAGCTCCAATGAGTGTATCTCCAGAATATCAAAATCAAGGTATAGGAACTAAGCTTGTTGAAGCTGTAATAAAAGAAGCTAAGAAAAATAATATTGATGCTATATTTGTTTTAGGTCATCCGAGTTATTATCCTAGATTTGGTTTTAAACCAGCGATCGAGTATGTAATTAAATGCCAATATGATGTGCCTAGTGATGTATTTATGGTATTAGATTTAACTAATAAGTTAGATCTGTTAAAAGGTCAAACAGTTTATTATGCAAAAGAGTTTGCAGAAGTTTTTTAAAAACATAATTAATCTATCTTTATAGATATTTATATTTTTCCTATCCTTACAATAATTCACCATAAACTAAATATAAGATCTAAATAGACAAAGATCTATAAAAGTAAATATATTATTGATTTCTAAATTAGATTTTGCTAATATACTTTTATTGAAAGTTTTTATGAAGTAAATTTTAGATATGGATTTAATGCAAATAAAGGATAATGCAGCTAAAGCATCTTCATTATTAAAAGCTATTTCGCATGAATCTAGACTATTAATATTATGTTTACTTTTAAGAAAAGAAATGACAGTTGGAGAGTTGGCAGAGTATTCTGATCTTAGTCAATCAGCTTTTTCTCAGCATTTATCTGTTTTGAGAAATAAAGGATTGGTAAAGTTTAGAAAAGAGTCACAAAATGTTTACTATAGTATTAAAGACCCATCTGTTGAGAAAATATTAGAAGCTTTATATAGTATATATTGTGGATAAAAAATTTGAATAATATATTAGAAATATCTAAATTAGTAAAATCTAAAGGAGAGTGTAGATGCATAAAGTAGAAAAAATATCTGTTAAAGAATACCTAGATCTAAAAAAGAAAGAAAAGGTAAGACTAGTTGATATTAGAACTCCTCATGAACATAAAAGAGAGTGTATTGATTGCGCGGAAAATATTTTAGTAGAAGATATTTATGATGCTAATATTGATTCTGATGAAGTTGTTGTACTTCATTGTCAATCTGGTAATAGAACTAATCAAGCTGCTGAAAAAGTCGCAGGTTTAACGGCAAAGAAAATTTATTTATTAGATGGTGGTATTAATGCTTGGAAACAGCATAAGCAGCCAACACAAAAAAATGTTAAAGAGCCATTACCAATTATGCGTCAAGTACAGATCATAGTAGGCTTTATGGTGCTTTTAGGTGTTGTGCTTTCGTTCACGGTATCACAATATTTTGCAATTTTAAGTGGCTTCTTTGGAGCTGGGCTTTTATTTGCAGGATTATCAGGAACTTGTGGACTAGCAATAATGTTAGAGTTTTTACCATATAACAAAAGAAAATAACTACAAGTACAAAGGAGCTTATTATGACTAAGAGATATCTAATAATTGGTGGAGTTGCTGCAGGAGCGTCAGCTGCTGCTAGACTAAGAAGATTAGATGAATCAGCAGAGATTATCATGTTTGAGAAAGGTCCTCATGTATCATTCTCAAATTGTGGTTTACCATATCACCTTGGTGGGCATATTGAGCCAGCTGAGAAGCTAATTTTAATGACTCCAGAGAAGTTTGATAAGCAATATAGTATTGATGCTCGTACAAACTCTGAAGTTATAGATATTGATAAGACAAATAAGCTTGTTACAGTTTTAAATCTTCAAACTAATAAGCAATATACAGAGAGTTATGATAAATTAATTATAGCTGTTGGAGCTAAGCCAATAGTACCTCCATTTGAAGGTCTTGATTTGATAGACCACTTTATCCTAAGAAATGTAGTAGATGTTAAAAAGATACATGATTCAGTTTTTAATACTAACAAAACAATCAAGGATGTAACTGTTATTGGAGCTGGATTTATTGGAATAGAAGTTGCTGAGAACCTTAGAGAAAGAGGTTTTAATGTAACTATCATTGAGATGGCTAACCAAATTATGCGTCCTTTTGATTATGAGATGGCTAAGTTTTTAGAAAAAGAACTACTCGATCATGATATTAAGTTGATGCTATCAGAAAAAGTTGTTGGTTTTGAGTCTGATAAAGTTTTACTTGAGTCTGGTAAAGAAATCAAATCTGACTTGGTAGTTTTATCTATAGGCGTAGCTCCGGATACTAAGTTTTTGAAAGGTGTTGGAATAGATCTAGCTAAGAGTGGTCATATTAAAGTTAATGAGAACTATCAAACATCAGATGAAGATATCTATGCTGCAGGTGATGCTATCTTAGTCAAGAACGCTCTGACTAATCAAGATTTTAATCTACCATTAGCAGGACCAGCGAATAAGCAGGGACGTTTAATAGCAGATCATATAAATGGTAAAAAGATTGTAAACAATGGCTATATAGCTTCATCAATAATA
The DNA here is from genome assembly GCF_036281795.1 of Francisella sp. 19S2-4. Classification (NCBI taxonomy): domain Bacteria; kingdom Pseudomonadati; phylum Pseudomonadota; class Gammaproteobacteria; order Thiotrichales; family Francisellaceae; genus Francisella; species Francisella sp. 19S2-4. The sequence continues at coordinate 40,685 of NZ_JAWUZH010000003.1, read as the reverse complement.
CAAGTTTTTAACTATACTGGTGCAAGTACAGGTTTAAATGAGGCTTGGATTAAGTTTCATAATCTAGATATTGACTATGATTATACTTATGTAGTGCCTGTAGATAGAGTAGGTATTATGCCTGGTGTTAAGCCGATATTTATGAAAATTATGTTTGAGAAAAATACTGGTAAATTATTGGGTGCTCAAGCAATAGGTCAAGGTATTGTTGACAAAAGAATGGATGTGCTTGCTACAGCTATAAAAGCAGGTATGACAGTAGAAGATCTTCAGGATCTTGAACTTTGTTATGCACCACCATACTCTACTGGTAAAGATGCTGTAAATCATGCAGGTTATGTTGCTAATAATATCTTAAATGGTGAGTTTAAGCAGGTGCCATTTACCAAAGTAAAAGAGTTAATAGAAGCAAATGCTCAGATTATTGATGTTAGAAATCCTGGAGAAGTTGTAAATGGTATGTTAAATGGTGCAAAAAATATTCCAATGGCTGAAATTAGGGACAGACTAGCAGAAATAGATAAATCAAAGCCTGTATATGTGCATTGTCGAACAGGTCAACGCTCTTATAATGTTGCTCTTATGTTACAACAAAAAGGCTACGATGTTTATAATATCGCAGGATCATATATTATGATGTCATACTATTATGATACTATTGAAAAACTGACTAAAGAAAAAGCACCTTTTAATAAGGCAAATTTTAACTAGTATAGAGAAGGAGAAAATATGATTTTTAGACAGTTAATCGATAGAGACACTTATACTTACACTTATATTCTAGGGTGTGAGGAAACTAGAGAAACTGTAATAATAGATCCTGTAAGGTTTAATATTAAGCAATATATTAAACTTTTAAAAGAACTTAATCTTAAGTTACTATATGCAATTGATACTCACGTTCATGCTGATCATGTAACGGCTGCTGGACTGTTAAGACAAGAAACTGGTTGTGGTATTGTGCTTGGTGGAGAAACTAAAGCAAAACATACGACTAAGAAAGTTTTTGATGGAGATATTATTGAGTTTGGGCATTATCAAATAAAAGCTATCTATACTCCAGGTCATACTGATGATTCATACTGTTTTATGACAGAAAATAAGCTTTTCACTGGTGATACATTGCTTATAAGAGGATCAGGAAGAACAGATTTTCAAAATGGTGATTCTTATGCTGCTTATGATAGTATCATGAATAAACTAATGACATTACCAGGTAATACTATTATCTACCCAGGCCATGACTATAACGGTATAACTAGTAGTAGTGTTGCTGAGGAAAAGAAAAATAATCCAAGGTTGCAAGTTAGCTCAGCAGAAGAGTATGCAAAACTTATGGATGATTTAAAATTACCACCACCAAACTATATTAATATTGCGGTGCCAGCTAATTTAAAATGTGGTGTAGAAGAGTAGTAATAAAATGATTTTGATAGTATTTGGGTTTATTTGTGGTATTGCTCTTGGTCTTACTGGAGGAGGAGGTTCTATATTAGCTGTTCCTCTTTTGACTTATGGTGTTGGTTTAGATTTTCATAGCGCGGTTACTATATCTTTACTAGTGGTTGGATTTACAGCAATTTTTGGAATTGCAGTAAATTATAAGAATCAGGATATTCATTATACTGCTGCAATAGTGATGATTCTTACAGGTATCATTTTTGCACCGATAGGTAGTTATATTTCACAAGCGTTATCTGATAAGCTGCTGATGCTTAGCTTTTCAGTACTTATGATTGTAATAGGTATTTGGAGTTTAATAAAAGCAAAAGTGATGTCTAGTTCAGATAAATCTGTCTGTAAACATATAGGTCCTAAGTGCATAGTTGCACTATTAATAAGTGGAGGTATTGTTGGTACCTTAACAGGATTCTTTGGTGTTGGCGGAGGGTTCTTAATAGTTCCTGCACTAGTTTTCATTACAGCAATGCCTATAAAAAAAGCTATTAATACGTCACTTCTAGTAATATTTGTTGTATCTATGTCAGGCTTTTTATCACACTATGGTGAGACAAGTGTAAATTGGTATGTTGCAAGTATGTTTATAATTGGTGGAGCTATTGGTATGCTTTTGGCTAATAAAATTAAGAAAAAGCTTAATGATAAAGTTCTGCAAACTATATTTGCAATAATGCTTGTTGTTTTAGGTCTATTTATATTCTTTAGTAATTAGTTTTTCTAAGTTATTATTTCTATAATGTTGAATTATTTTTAGTGTTAAAGGAATGAGTACTTTGTCTAAAACTACTTTAGTTTTTTTGCATGGTTGGTGTTGCCAGCCATCAGATTTTAATGCCCAGATTAATTTTTTTAATAAAGGCTACAATGTAGTAGCTCCTAATTATTCTGAAATAATTTTACAAGGAAGAAATAACCTAGAAGAAGTAGTTACATATTTATATGATCAATTATCTAAGTATGAAGATATTATCTTTATAGGACATAGTATGGGTGGTTTTTTAGCTCTAAATTTAGCTCAAACTGATTTGAATATTAGAAAAGTTATAGCAATTGATACTACGTTAAAATTAAAACTTACAGATAATGAAAAGAGCTTTTTAGAGGCACTTGATAGTCAGCGTGGTTTAGAAACTCTGACAGATTATATACATAACTATATAATAGATAAACGTTTTGATGATTATACTATTATGCAGGATAAGGCTCAGCAAATGTTGACTTATTGGCAAAGGCTACCAAAGTTTTTTAATAGGGTTCTTAGAGAAGCCTTTTATTTTGATAAGAGTGATCTATTTGATAAGCTAGATATCCCTTTTTTATATATAGCTAGTGCATCACCACGAACATCAAAAAATGATATTTTATGTTTATATGATAAAGCTAAATATGTTCAGTTAAATGCAGGTCACTTTGTTATGCTAAATGCTGTAGATGAGATTAATAGCCTTATAAAGGACTTTTTGTAGGTAATAATATTTATATAATCTATTTAAAGCGACAAGAGATTATTATATTTGTAGTTTGATGTAAAAAACCTAGTCTAGTCGCATTATCTGTAGTATTTTGAATTTAAAAGTTAGAATTTTGAGGATGAATAAGTTATGGCAATGATTACAGATCAAGTTCTAAAAGAACAATTAGAAAAAGGCGTGTTATTAGTAGATATTCGTAGTTATCAAGAATATTTAGTTGATATTATCCCTGGAGCGATTCATATAAGTGAATTTTTAATTAATTATGATAGGTATAAGCATCATAAGAGTGTAACTATATATTGTGAAACTGCGAATAGAACAAGTAAAGTACATAGTTTTTTTAAAAATCTTTTTGAAGATGCTAACTGTCTATTAGGTGGTATCTCAAGCTGGCGTGATAATGGTAATGAAACTATTGTCCCATCTAAACTTGAGTATTTTGATTTTGAGAAAGTTTTATTTTTCAATTATGCCGCAACAACTCCAGTTTTCCATGAAGTTGTCCTAGAAATGCAAAAGTATATGGAAATCGATACATTTTTTGCGAATCCAGCTTCAACACATTACTTAGGAAGACTAGCTAAGAAGAAGATCGATGAAGCTGAAAAAATTATCTCTAAGTTTATAAATGCACCAGGTGGAAATATTGTTTGGACATCTGGAGCAACAGAATCAAATAATCTAGCGATTAAAGGCCTAGTTGAGGCAAGTCACAAAGATAAAAAGCATATTATAACAACTTCAATTGAGCATAAAGCAGTTTTAGATGTCTGTAAATACCTATCTAAGAAAGATGATTTAATTAGTGTAAGTTATCTAAATGTTGATAAGCATGGACGCATAAATTTAGATGAATTACGAAGCTTAATAAACTCTGATACTATGTTAATTTCTATAATGGCGGTAAACAATGAAATAGGTGTAGCAAATCCTTTAGAAGAAATTGGTAAAATTGCTAAAGAGAAAAATATTGTATTTCATGTTGATGCGGCTCAAGGTGTAGGTAAAGTTGAAATTGATGTGCAAAAAATGAATATTGATTTGTTATCTATGTCAGCACATAAATGCTATGGTCCAAAAGGTATCGGTGCGTTGTATGTTGCTAATGGAATAGAGCTAGAAGAGCAAATACATGGAGGAGGGCATCAAAATGGTATGCGTTCTGGTACATTGTCAACTCAACAGATTGTAGCATTCGCTTCAGCTATTGAACTATTGAAAGAAAAAACAGATTTAGCAAAATTGAAAAAGTATCGAGAGATTGTTGTTGAGTGCTTAAGAAAGTTTGATAATGTTATAGTTAATACTCCTTTAGAACAAAGTTATGTTGGTATTCTAAGTGTGACAATAAAAGGAGTTCCTGGGGATATTTTGTTTTCCTTAATGCCAGATTTTGCATTATCTATGAGCTCTGCGTGTACTTCAAATGCTGATAAACCATCTCATGTGCTTAGTGCTATTGGCTTAGATGCAAAACAAGCTGCAAATACACTAAGAATATCATTTGGCTGCTACACAACCGATAGTGATATTGAGAAACTAGTAAAATCACTAGAAAAAAATATTGCAGTTCTAAGAAAAATAGATAAGTTTAATTAGTCTTTAACCAACCTGTAATACTTAACCTTTTATTTTCAGTAAGTACAGGTAATACTTCATGTTCTATTGCTTTACTATTAAAAAGTACTATTTTTCCATTAGTAGGAAATATTTCTAAATCTTTATCATCTAAATATAGTTTTAGTTGGCCACCAAAGCTAGGTTGCCAAATTTCATTAAGATAGCAAACTATAGATATGGTTCTTCTATCATCATTTTGAAAAGTATCAATATGTTTTTTATAAAAAGAGCCTTGAGGGTATATTGCATAATGAAATTCTTTTGTAACAATACCAGCAAAGCAAGTTTTATTTATATACTCAATAAAACTATTTATTTTTGAGAAAAAAGTTTGAGCAAATCTTGTTTCATCAAGCCAAAAAATAAAGTCACTACGGATAGATCTTTCAAGATTTTCATTTAGTCTATTGCCTATAGCAGATTTTTTAAAAAGATTTTCTTGATATAAGTCTTCTAACTCATTTCTTAGAACAGCTGTTTCAGGGTAAGTTAACCAGTTATCAATTATGCAAAATCCTTTATTTAGATAGGTATCTATTATATTTTCATAAAAAGGATTTATTTTTGGTAAATTAGACAATTTTATGCCCAATAAGAAATAGTGAGCGAAGTATATACTAGAAATTAAAAATTAGTTATCTATTTTTATTATAAAATCTTCTAAATACTCATCAACATCTAGTTCATATTCTGAAATAGCAAAATGTTTAGCAGATTTCTGTAGCTGATGCATTTTTTCTGTTGAGCCATTATTATTTAAATGGTGCCATTCAGGTAGGTCTTTACCTTCAAGCAATAGTTTATAGCTACAACTGTTTGGTAACCATTTATGCGCATGATTTTTTAGTTGTTTATAAGTTAGGTTTATACATTCAGGGACAAGCTGTTTTCTTTTTTCATACATGCTACATTGACATTTTCCAATATCTAAAAGTTTACAACTAACTTTGGTGTAATAAACTTTATCTGTTTCATCATCTTGAAGCTTGTTTAAACAACATAAGCCACATCTATCGCAAATAGATTCCCATTGCTCATTTGTCATATCTTTTAGATCAATTTCTTGCCACCATTTATACATATTTTTTATTGATAGGTTATAATAGTTATTTGCGAAATAATAATATCTTAAATTATCTAAAAAAACATCAAAGGAATTTATGAAAACTACTGCTAGAGCTAGAAATAATGCTCGATTATATACTGTACAGGCTTTATATCAAAAAAAAGTTGCAGATAATACTTTTGCTGAATTAAAAGTACAATACTATGCTGATAATGCTGATCGTCACCAAACAGATTGGGAACTTTTCTATAGGCTCATGGATGCTATTGAGTCAAATCAAGATACAATTGATAGTTATATATCAGAGAACTCAGATGAAGGTGTTGAGTTTATCAATTATGTTGATTATGCTGTTTTGCAAGTTGCGATAGCAGAGCTTATAGAGTGTTTAGAAAATCCATATCAAGTAATTATAAAAGAGTATGTGGAGATAGCTTATAGTATGGGAACTGAAGAGGGTTATAAGTTTATTAACGCAGTGTTACAAAAGCTTGCTAAAACTATTAGAGATGCAGAGTAAAGTTATCTTGAGAGGCTAAAAATCCAAAGCTTTCTCTATATTTTTGTTGTTCATTTTTATTTAAAGTAGCTGTTAATATGGCTTCTTCATATTCTCTGTGATCTAAAAGATCACCATTATAATTGATAATCATACTATCTCCAGCATAGCTAAGTTTAGGATCATTCCCCACCCGATTACATGCAATCACAAAAGCCTGGTTTTCTATCGCTCTAGCTTTGAGAAGTGCTTGCCAATGTTGGCGACGAGGTTCTGGCCAGCAAGCAACATTTAGTAGAATATCATAGTCATTATTATTGCAATTGAATACAGGAAAGCGTAGATCAAAACATACAGTAAGCAGTATATTAAAACCTTTATAGTTTACAATCTTGCGCTGATTACCTTTAGAATATTTTTTATTCTCACCTGCATAAATAAATAGATGGTTTTTATCATAAGTATAAATTTCTTTTTTAGGCGTAACAAAATATAATCTATTTGCTATTTTATCATCTGTAAATGTAGCAGCGCTTCCAACAATAGCATAGTTTTTATCTTTTACCTGGCTAAACATCCAGTCGATAATATCTTGCTGAGTACTAGCTTCATTAGTTGGATTCATTATAAAGCCAGTATTAAACATCTCAGGTAAAACAACAAGGTCTGTATCACTATCGATTTGAGCTAGTTTTTTTTCTATATTTTTATAATTTTGTGGTTTATTATCCCAAATAATATCTGTTTGGATTATGCTAACTTTTAAATTTGACATCTTAAAACCTTAAAGTAGATTGCATTTACGCTAATATCTCAAATTTTAACATTTTTTGAGCCGTAGTGATGATGTTTAATTATTATATTTAATTAATAAAAAAATATAAAAGTGCTTTTAAAAACGTTGACAACAAGAAAGTCCATAAAGATAATCAAGATATTATAAGTTTAAACTTTGAGTATGAGATGAATAGTTTAAAGTCGCGTAGCATTATTTTGGTTTTAGCAATAGCTATAGGGTTAATATATGGATGTGCAACATATAAAGGTAGTGACTATAATGATAATGGTTACTATCTAACTACGATAGATCAAAGTTTTGATAATGTTTATAATGGAGCACTAAAAGTTGTTAAAACGGGTCAAACTGCTGATACTAATAATCAAAGCTATGATATTAAAATAAACAAGAAAACTTCTGATGAAGCAGTAATAATTGGACAGAATGACACAAATCCTTCTGATTATATTGAAATTATAATTAGAAAAGAGTCTGCTGATAAAACACGATTATCAATAAAGTATGGTAAGGATGGAGACTCGATAAGATCATCAGCGTTAATACCTATAATACAAAAAAATATTAGTAAATCTTAGAGATTTCTAGCTGTATAATATTGTAGATTAAGTTAAAGTATTTAAATATTGACAAATCAAAAATCTAGTAAGATAATCAATTCATTCAAATTGTGGGTATAAAAAATGAAATATTTAAAGTCAAAAATTAATCTTTTAGTTGTCGTTATGGTTTTAACTTTATTAGTGTCAGGATGTTCTACTTTTGGTAAAACTCATTATGAAGATGGATATTTTACAACAACAATAGATCAAAGTTTTGATAATGTTTATAATGGTTCTGTAGAGGCTATTAAAAATGGTCAAACATATGATCTAAATGGTGATCCATATGATATTAAAATAAATAAAAAAATGTCAAACGAAGCTGTGATAGCAGCAGAAAGTGATAACAATCCTGCAGACTTTATTGAAATTGCAATCGAGAAAAAAACAAAAGATCAAACTCAAATATCAATAAAATATGGTAAAAATGGCGATCCAATAAGATCATCAGCTTTAATTCCTATTATAAAGCAGAATATTAATCATAAATAAATTTCTAAGTTAGCTTTTAACTATCAAATATTGACAAACTACAAATCTGATAACATAATAAATCTATCTTTATAATTTTGTTCCGTAAAATGAAAATCTTAAAAACAAACTTTAAATTTTTTAGTTTAGCTATTTTTTTAACTCTTATATCAGCGTGTACAACATTTGATGGTAATGATATTAAATATAAAAATGGTTATTCTATAGCTAATGTTAATAAAAGCTTAGATAATGTTTATAATGAAGTATTAAGATTAATAGAGTCTGGACAAGCTCCAAGCTTATCTGGTAGCGCTTATACAATGAATACAAATCAAAAAAATGAGAATAAAGCATTTGTATTAGCAGTTAATGATAATAATCCTAATGATTTTATAGAAGCAGTAATGCAAAAGACATCAGCGAATACAACAAGGTTGTCTGTAAAATATGGTAAACAAGGAGACTCGATTAAGTCAGCAACACTTATTAGTTTGATACAGGAAAATTAGTTAGTTTTATTTTATATTTGAGCCAATATTTTAGCGCCTTTAATTATATCAGCATCTTTTTTAGCAAAACAGAATCGTAAGAGGCCATTTTTAGGTATTTCAAATAATGATGATAATGGAATTAGTCCTATACCATGTTCTTTAACAAGCCTTGTCACGAAAGTATGGTCATCTTCATCACTTATTTGACTATAGTCTAGTACCTGAAAAGGAGAACCTTGCCATTCTAAAAGTTTGAATCGCGATCCCTTTAGATTTTCCCTTAATAGGTTATTTTGTTTTTTGTATATTTTATGTAAATTCTCATAAAACTCCGGATGTTCCATAATTCCTTCTGCTAAAGCAAGTTGCATAGGAGTGCATGCGGAGAAAGTTGAAAACTGTTTTATAGCAAGAACACTTTTTATAATATCTGCAGGAGCAATCATTGATCCTTGGCGCCAGCCTGTAAGATTAAATGTTTTACCAAAAGACTGTAGTACAACAAGCTTATCGCGTAGTTCAGGAATTTGTATAGCACTTGTGAAGCTATCACCACTATAAATATGTTCATAAACTTCATCAGATATTACTAAGATATTTTTATCTTTAACAATTTTAGCAATTTCTTGATACTCATGTTTTGAAATAATTGTTCCCATTGGGTTATGAGGAGAGTTTAAAAGTATAATTTTTGTTTTATCAGTGATAGCATTAGCTATAGCTTGTACATCTATATTGCCATTTGATAGTAGCTTCAACCTTATGCATTTACCTTGATTAAAGTTAGTAATACCTTCATAAGCATCAAATACAGGATCAAACATTATAATCTCATCACCTTTATCAAGGTATGCAGATATTGTAGTAAATAAGCCTTCTTGTGCACCGACAGTAATTGCTACATTATCAACAGTGATGTCTACATCATAACAGGCCTTAGTTTTATGAACCATTGCTTGACGTAAACTTATAACTCCAGGAATTGGGGAATATTTATTTTCTCCTTTTTTCATATGGAAGTTAGTGCGATCAATTAACCATTCAGGAGTATCAAAATCAGGAGCTCCTTGTGTAAAGTTAAGAGCTTTGTATTGTGCTGCTAATGTTCCAAATTTACCATATATCGATGGAGAGGTATTAAGGTATGGCTTAGGTTGTATCATAATTATTACTCTATTTAGGATAATATATTAGTTTGATTATATTACAAATTTTGCTGGCATACTATTTTAAAATTAATAAAGAATGTAGATAAAAATTAAAGAGTTTATTTTAGTATATTATGTAATTGCCCTATACTTATTTCTTGCTTCTCTTGAGTCTTACGATTTTTATACTCTATAAGTCCTTGCTCAAGAAGTCTGTCACCAATTACAACATGATGAGAATATCCCACAAGATCAGCATCAGCAAACATTACTCCAGGTCGTGCACCGCGATCATCTAGTAATACATCAATACCTTTAACTAATAACTCCTTATAAAGCTCATCAGCAATTTTTTTTACATTTTCTGATTTGTTGTAATTGATTGGAAGTATAGCAACTTCATATGGAGCTATAGCCTCTGGCCATACTATACCATTATCATCATGAGATTGTTCAATTGCAGCAGCTATAACTCGAGATACTCCAAAACCATAACATCCCATTAAAATAGGTTTTGATTTACCATCTTGGCCAATCACTGTTGCATTCATTGGTTTTGAATATACATCTTCAAGTTCAAAAATATGCCCAACTTCTATTCCATTTGTTAGCTCTAAAGTACCTTTATTATCTGGAGATATATCACCAGTTACTACATTGCGTATATCCGCGACTTGATAGTTAGTAACATCTCTATCCCAGTTTACATTTGTTAAGTGGTAATCATCTTCATTAGCACCACAGCATAAATCTGAAATTGCTACAGCACTATAATCTGCGATTATTTGAATAGGACTGTTATATATACCAAGTGAACCAGGATTAGCATTAAAAATCTTAAAGATTTCCTCATGTGAAGCTAAGTTATATGGAGCTGTTATTTGTGGGAGTTTATTGATCTTTGTTTCATTAAGCTCATGATCACCTCTAACAACTAACGCAAAAAAGCTTCCTTCAGCATCTTTAATAACCATAGTCTTTATGGTTTTTTTAATGTCAAACCCCATTGTGTTACAAAGCTTTTCAATAGTCTTAATATTTGGTGTATGGATTTTTACTATAGTATTTTTAGAAGCTTCTTTTTTACTTAAATCAGGTTTAGCATAAGTTGCTAACTCAATATTGGCAGCATAATCACTATTATTACTATAGCAAATAATATCTTCACCAGCATTTGCAAGCACTTGAAACTCATGGCTATTGTCACCACCAATTGCGCCTGTATCTGCTTTAACAGGACGATATTCTAAGCCTATTCTATCTAAAATATTACAATAGGTTTGATACATAGTTTCATAAGTATTATGTAAGCAGTCAATATTCTCATGGAATGAATAAGAATCTTTCATTATAAACTCACGAGCTCGCATTACACCAAATCGAGGTCGAATTTCATCTCTAAATTTTGTTTGGATTTGGTATAAATTTAGAGGTAGTTGCTTATAGCTTTTGATAGTATCTCTCGCCATATCAACTATAGGTTCTTCATGTGTTGGGCCATAGCAGAAATCTCTTTCATGTCTATCTTTTAATTTTAGAAGTTCTGGACCAAATTTATCCCAACGGTGAGTCTCCTGTAAGAGTTCTGATGGTAAAACACTTGGCAGAAGTAATTCACTGGCTCCAGCTTTGTTCATTTCTTCACGGACAATATTTTGGATCTTTTGTAAGACTTTAAGACCCATTGGCATCCATGTATATATTCCAGAAGCAAGCTTCTTAATAAGACCTGCTTTTAACATATATTGATGACTAATTAGAACAGCTTCTTTAGGAAGCTCTTTTGTTGTTGCAATAAGAGTTTGAGTTGCTTTCATATATTTTGTAAATTTATAAATAAAGATATGAGCTAAATTATAGCAAAAAAAATATTATAAAATATAAAAAATGACTCTAGATATGGGAAAGTAAGGAGATATGAAAAAACTAAAAAGAGCCAATATCTAAAGTCAAATTTTAAACATTTAAGTTACATACTATAATACTGTAGTCTGATATTAATATTTGTAACTTTTTGAAGTATTTATTTTATGTTAAAAATAAAATAAGTCAATCTTTATTGTAGCGTAATAAATATTTTTTGTTTAATTTGGGTTATTTAGAAAAAACTTCTAAGAGCCAGTAATTATTCGGATCTGAAGGACATAAATGAGGTCCGCACTCAATAAGAACACTTATGGTATTTGCTAAGGTTAAACATATAATTAATATAACAGCTATTTTCACAAGGATATTGTTACCTTTTTTTATTTTTTCTTGATTTGATGTTATAAGACCACAAATTGTGCTGTATAAGATAAATATGATACTTATGATGAAATTCCATGTATACATATGTAATGAAAAAACTGCATCTCCATAACTGCCTGTTCCTGGAACAATATGTAAAAGAATCTGCGTGATAGCCATTGCAGAATTTAATAATGCGACTAATATTACAAAAAAGTAATGTTCAGATTTATTTCCATGAATTAAATTTAGTATTATTCCAAAGCTAATTAGGCTTAATGCCATTCTTTGAAATACACATAGTGCACATGGCAACTCACTAAGAAAAATTTGATAGTAAAAAGCAGAAGTTAATACTACACATATTCCGATAAGAGCTATAGAATCAAAAAAATCTAATATATTCTGTTTCATAATATATTCTCCTATAATTGAATATTTATATATCTGATAGTGTGAGGAATAAAGACTAATAGTAATAATATTAAAGATATAAGAAAAAGTATCTTAGCTATTTTATATTTATTTGTTACAGCAAGTATGAGGCTTAGTAGAGTAGTTATGAATATTAATGTAATCATTTTATCTTTCCAATTTATGAAGATAAAATGAATTATATATGGAGATTTAATATAAATTAAATAAATATTTATTTAATAATATATAAGTAATATTTATATATAATGTGAGTGCATACTTAGAGCTGTTTAGAATTCATAAATTTAGAGATAAGAAAGGAGGAGAAAAATATAAACTACTAAACAGCTCTAAGTCAAAACTTTAATTGTAGTGTAATAAAAAATATTTTTGAATATTGTTTGTTGGCTCCCCGAGACGGACTTGAACCGCCGACCAATTGATTAACAGTCAACTGCTCTACCGACTGAGCTATCGGGGAGTAACGAGACGTATTATATGATTGTTTTTATATACTGTCAATATTTTTTTAGAAATTTTATAGCTTTTTATAAGCTTTCATATGATTGTATATTTGTGTTAATATATCCGCTAAGTTTTAAGTCGATTATTTACTTAGATATGACAAATCAAGTTATACAAAGACAGCAGGAATTAGTAGAAGAACTATCTTTCTTTGATGATTGGGAAGATAAGTATGATTATATTATTTCTTTAGGTAAACAATTACCAGATTTTCCAGAAAGTAAGAAGATTGAGGATAATTTAGTCAGAGGGTGCCAATCTCAAGTTTGGTTTGACAGTGTAGTTGAAAATGGTAAATTAAACTTTATTGCAACAAGTGATGCTTTGATTGTTTCTGGGCTCATAGCAGTATTATTACGTGTATACAATGATGTAACGCCTGATGATATATTAAGTTCAGATATGAATTTTATCAAACAAATTGGCTTTGGGAATAATTTAAGTTCAAATAGGGCAAATGGCTTGAAGTCTATGCTTAACTATATATATGCAACAGCATCTAAAAATCAGTAGATGGAAATACTTGTTTGTAGACCAGAAAAAGATGCTAAGGGTTTAGTAGAGTTACTTAACTCACAGAATCACACGGCTATTAGCTTACCAGTTATAAAAATTTCCTATAAGGATATTTCTGAAGAAATTTTTCAATATAGTGTAATTGTATTTACGAGTAAATATGCTGTTGAAAGTTTGTTTAAGCAATATCCTCCAGAACTATTAGCAAATAAAAAAATATATGCAGTTGGAGCGAGTACTGCAAATCTCCTCAAGGAGTTTGGGCTAAGCTCACAATATCCTCACGAGAAATATAACTCTCAAGAATTATTTAAATTAATTTATCGACAAAATGTATTGAAAGATAGCTTTGCTATTATTTCTGGTATTGGAGGTAATGATTTTTTAGTAAAAGAGCTTTCTAAATACACTAGGTGTAATAAGTTTGAGGTTTATGAGCGGGTTTTTGAAGATCTTGATTATTTAATGATGAAGTATGCTCAATCATTTTCGAATAAAAATCCTGATCTGATAGTTGCTACAAGTCTTGATGTATTTAGATCATTAATTAGAGTTTTTGCAAAAACATCAGCTCCAAAAGGTGCAATTATTACCATAACTAGTTCAAAAATGCTAGAATTTGTAAGTAAGCAAGGCTTTAAAAATACTTTGAAGCTTGAAGAAATAAATAATGAATATATTTGTAGAAAAATATTAGAAATTACAGAGGCTAGTATAAATGTCAGTAACAAAAGAATCTCACCAGCAAAGTAGTGATGCTGAAAATGCTCTTGTAGAACAAAATCAAGCTAAGGGTCCAAAGGCGATTGTTTCTAAACTTGGTTTTGTTTTGTCATTGGTTGCTATAGGTATGGCTGGTTATGTAACAGTTGATTCGATAATTAAGTCAAAAAGAATTGATAATGAAAATTATCAATATACAGCTTTAGAAAAGCAAATAAATAAACTTAAAGAAGATCAGCGTAATCAAGATGCTATTCTTAATGATATAGGTAATCAAAGTGATTCACAGCGAGATAGTATAAAAGCAGTTCAGACACAGCTTTCGCTTGTAAATAGCCAACTATCAACTCCTGCTAAAGATTTATATATGCAAATGAGTATTATAAATATTCAATCAGCTATTGATTATTTAATCTTAGCTAAAGATGTTGTGATTTTTAGTGGAGATACTCAAAGAGCTAATGATTTGGTTAGCATGGCTTTTGATAAAATTGAGGCAAGTAAAGTTGCAAACATTAGTGCAAGTGATCGTCTGAATATAAAAAATATTTTAAAAAGTTACTCATCTAGAGAAGATATTATAAAAGAGTTTATTAACATTGAGCAGCAATTCGGCAAATTAGAATATATTACTCCTGAAAATACTAGTTTAGAAAAAGCCACACAACCTAAGAATAAATATATGAAGTTGCTAAGCTCAATTGTTGAAATTCAAGATATTCCTAAAAATCAGATTCTTGTATCGACTAAGCAGGCAAAACAGTTTATTTCTGATAGCTTATATCAGTCTCTAATATCTTTGCAAACTGCGATGTATACAAATAATGAGACAGATATTGCTCAAGCTAAGGCGAATCTTATCGATATTCTAGGAAAATATTTTGTCCAAAATAGTAACGCCAAGGATTTAGAAAAAACTATACAAGGTATTCAAGCTCGTAAAACTCAGGATCTAGATAATGCTCTTGATAAAGTTATTACCCAGCTATCAAATCAGCAGAATGAGCTTTTAACTAAAGAATCAGTATTTAAAGTAAATGCAAGTAAAAAGGAAAGTAACAAATGATAAATATTATAAAGCTTATAATAGCAGTTATCATAGCTACATTGGTAGGTATCTGGGCTACCAAATACCATGGTTACATTATGCTTGTTTTATCAGATAAGACTATAAAAATGAATTTGGTAGCATTTGTTTTTGTAGTCGCAGTACTACTTTTCTTAATGATTTTTGGCATTAGGGTAATTAAGTTTGCTTTTAGCTTTCCTTACCTATTATTTAGTTGGTTCTTCGGATTGTTTATGGTTAATAAACAAGAAAAATTTGTTGATGTAATAGCAGATATTTCATTAAAAAATGATAAATTAATAAGACAGACAAGTATTTCAAGTTTAGTAAAAATAACTCCTAAATATTTGAGAGATTATATTTTATTTAGGAAACTTGAAATAATATCTAATTCAGAAGATATTAAAGAACTAGAAAAGTCTTTGAAACACTTAAGTAATGATAGTATTACATATAAGTTCTTTGAAGTGTACAAGCTTTACTTAGTTCAGAAGCTAACGGAAGCTCGAACAAGAGTATTGGTTTTATTAGAATGTGGAGATAATAGATTTATGCCAAATATTGCTAATTTGGCTGGAAGTATTGCTTTAACAGATAAAGATGATACCTTTGCGTTGAAGATTTTAGAGAAGTATGATGCTTTTTTAAAGGAAGATATTGAAGAAAAGCTGATAATACTAGCATTAAAATCGGCAAAAGATATTGATAAACTATCAGATGTTTATAACAAAGCAGATGCTACCCCAACGTTGAGTAGAGTTTATTTAGAGCAGTTAGTAGCTTTAGATGAAATGGTTTTTGCAGAGAAATTTGCTAAGAAGCAATTTAATAACTCTAATATATCTGCAGGAATGTTGAGGCTTTATGTTAACGCTTTTAATATACCTATTTCTAAATTAACAAGTAAGGTTCTTGATAAAGGTAATAGTGACTATAGTAGCATTATCACATTGTTAGAACTTGCAGTGGTTAAGTCAGATAATATTAGCTTTAAAATGATTTATGATTATATTGAAAGAAATATTAAAGATTTATTGTCTAAATTAGATTTAGAAAGATATTCACATATTTTGTGTAAGTTTTTTATAAAAAATGGTGAAGTTGCAGGAATAGATTTATCAGAAGCAAGACTGGTTTATAGAAATAATTGATAAGAGGTATATATGCAAATCAAAAGATGGTTTTTAAATAATAGTCTGAGAAATTATCAATACCTTATGTATGATAGTAATAATGCAATTATTATTGATCCTCTGAAAGCTGATGTTTTTGATGATTTTATTAGACAAAACAGTCTTCAGCTTAAAGCAATTCTTATAACTCACAAACATGGTGATCATATTGCCGGAGTTAGAAAGTTAGTTGAACTTTATCCTGATGCCAAGATATATGCTTATACTGACAATGAACTATTTAAACCAGATATATATGTTAAAGAAGGCGATGTTATTGATTTGGGATTCACTACTTTTAAGGTTTTATACACTCCTGGACATATTTCTGATCATGTAAGTTTTTTATTTGAAGGTGAGAAAGCTCTGTTTTGTGGTGATACTTTGTTTAATGCAGGAGTTGGTGGTATTCATGCGGAGACTGCAGATGTAAATAAATTATATGAATCATTAGTTAAAATTGTAGATTTAGATGGTGACATTAGATCATATCCAGCACATGATTATTGGCAGAGTAATTTAGATTTTGCATTAAGTATACTTCCTGAAGATAAAAACTTTAA
This sequence comes from Francisella sp. 19S2-4, assembly GCF_036281795.1. Taxonomy (NCBI): domain Bacteria; kingdom Pseudomonadati; phylum Pseudomonadota; class Gammaproteobacteria; order Thiotrichales; family Francisellaceae; genus Francisella; species Francisella sp. 19S2-4. Next base: position 23,839 of record NZ_JAWUZH010000003.1, on the reverse strand, counting down.
TTACTATAGGGATCAGGTAGCTAACTTAGAAGCTGAAGAAAAACCAATAGTTAATTTGGCTGAGGAAAGTAAACTTAATATCTTTATTAGATCACTAAGTGATAGTGGCCTTGAAAAAGCCTTACCAAATCATTCTCTTGGTAGAGAAATGTTTGTTAAACTAAGAGAGTTAAAGAATAAATTTTAAAAATTAATTTTTAGTTACTGGTGTTTTTTTATCAGGATTATTTTTTTCATCTGTTGTAGATGCTTCTGTCTTTGTTTCTTTTTTATCATCCTTAGGCTCTATTTTGGTTCGACTGATTTCCCTAGGGAATCCACCATTTAATCCTAATCTTTGTAGTTTAATAATATCTGGAGCCATAGCACGTTGGCTATCATATGGACCTATATACATTCTAATCCAATTGCCAACACGTTGAAACTTAGGATTTAGTCCATCTTCTTTCATTTTTTTAACATACCATAAAGTTTCATCCAGATTTCTAAAAGATGCTACTTGATAAATATAGGTATATTTATATTGCGCTCTTTTAGACTCAGGTTTTACATTTACACTAACACTATCATGCTTAAGATTATCATAAAATGTAAATACCATTTTACCACTTGGAGTGTTCTCAGAGACTTCATCATGTTCACTATTTGTTTTTTGCTCATTAGCAGTATTTTTAGTAGAGCTTTTAGTTTCTTTTTTATCAATTTGTTGCTCTATTTTAGCTTTCTCTTCAGCTTTGATTTTTTTCAAGTGCTTATTTATCAGTTTTGAGGTAACTGCTACACCTAAAAGTATGATAACTACAATTATAAGTATTTTTTTCTTCTTATTTAATTTAGGTTTTTCAGGTGGTTGCTGAATTTCATTTTTTTGTTTTTTAGGTATATCTAATTTTGATAGATCTTTCATAAGCTTTGTTTTGGCAATAATTTTTTTATAAACTAAACTAAGGTTTACTTTATTAGTGTTATACTAAAGAAAGATTATAATTAATAGTGATATAAAAATATATAGGGTTTTGTTATGAGCTACCATAAAAATGATAAATTTATTATTAAAGGTTTCCATGAAAGTTGCCCAAATGCTTTTAAAGATAAGATAATAGCAATGGGAGTTATAGAAGGACAACAAATGAGAGTTATAAATAAATCAATATTTGGAGGTCCTGTAGCATTCGAGACTAGTTGTGGGATCTTTTCATTACGTAAAAAAGACTTAAATTTTTTAAAATTAGAAAAAATAAATTAAAAAGAGGGTAAAATGAGTTTTAAAAAAGTACTTTTAGTAACATCAATATGTACAGCTACTTTTGCTACAACTAATTTATATGCTGCAGCAGCTGTACCTTCACAGAAAACAGCGACTCAAGATAGTAGTCTAATAAAAAATACACTTATTAGTAATTTGGATTCTTTATTCCCATTCCAAACGCACGTTACAGTTGGTAAAGTTGATCAAGATAGCAATGGTGATATTACTGCTTCTGATATTCTAATAGTAAGTAGTGGAAATGATAATCCCAATGTATCTATAGATAAGTTGGAAGTTAAAGGCCTAAAAGCTAACCAAAAAATCACTAAAGATGTATCGATAAAAGTTGAAGGTTTAAGAATCACTAATTTAGCATCCTCTGTTGCTAATAGTAATGCAGTTAGTGCAAATGTGAATTCTAAAAATTTATCAGGTGATAATAATCTATATAAAATAGCTATGGATACTATAGGGAAAAGTGTTTATAACTTTGAATTTGACTATGATTATAGCGATAGTACATTAGAATTTTCTCTTGATTCTACAGTTAATAAAAAACCTTTTGTAAAAGAAGATTTTGAATTAACTAATTTTGATTTGTCAGATACAGCTTTTGATAATGACTTTTTGGCAAGCTTAAGAAATAAAGCAATGACTTCAAAGATAAAAGAGTTGGAGTTTGATGTTAATTTTTCAGAAGTTTTGAAAGAAATAACATCTCAATATTTGGGTAAAGACTATAAAGAAACTCCTAACCTAGATATTAATGGAACATTAGGGAAAACGACTGGTGAGTTTGAATTAAATGTTGATGGTAATTTAGGTTCAGAAAGCCATGTTAAGTATAATGCTGTAGTTGATGGTATTGATCTGAAAAATACTCAAGTAAAAGATATATTAAATGGATCTAATGCATTTTTGAAAAATGCATATATTCAGTCAAATACAGCAGATGCTGCAATTGAATTAAACTTTGATAAAGATTCTTTTTCAAAAAAATCTCCATTCCAGCAGATTCTTGATCTTTTAGGTAAAAAACAACTAGATATAAAAATAACCTCAAACAGTAGTTATGAAGATTCTAAGTATAATAATAACTTTAATATGAAGACAGATGGCTTAGCAAGTTTGAGTGCTAGTACTCAAGCTGTAGTCAATGGTAAGTTAAGTTTATTACCATATCTTGGTGTGGCAGATAAAAACCAAAAAGATCTCTATAACTGTAATAATCAATTATGTTTGACAAATATTGATCTTAGCTTTGTAAATAATGGATTCTTAGAAAAGATTGCAAGATATACTAATAAAGATCCTAATACAACTCCTCAGCAAATACTTGGTTCATATGGAGCATTGTTACAGCTTTTTGCAGTACAACAACAAGATCAATTCTTAAGAGAAACACTGTCATCTTTTGCAATGTTTTTACAAAATCCTAAAAACATAAGTATCCATGCAAAAGCAAATAAACCTGTGAATCAAACAGCTTTATTAAATATGTTAGTTGATGATACTAAGTCATTGAAAAAACAAAATCCAATGAAAAATAGTAATGGTAGAGTTGATTTAAGTAAATCTCCAGATATTAAATTAATAAATGATCTTCAAAAGATATTTAAAATAACTTTTGATGTTAATAGTTAGTTTTAAAATACATAAATATTATAGCTATTTAGTGTATATCAGTGTTGACAAAACTTTAAAATAAGGTAATATATCTCTCTATAAAGCGGGAATAGCTCAGTGGTAGAGCACAACCTTGCCAAGGTTGGGGTCGCGAGTTCGAGCCTCGTTTCCCGCTCCATACTCTTGCATGTGTGGCTGAGTAGCAAAATGGTTATGCAGAGGCCTGCAAAGCCTTGGACGCCGGTTCGATTCCGGCCTCAGCCTCCAACAAATGCCCGGGTGGTGAAATTGGTAGACACAAGGGACTTAAAATCCCTCGGAGCTTAACCTCCGTGCCGGTTCGAGTCCGGCCCCGGGCACCATTTATTCAAATCATATAATCTCATATTGTTTCATTAAACCTTTATATATCAATACTTTTAGGGATTTATTATTCCATATAGTTTTATATAGTGTTATTAAAACCTAACATTTATTTGTACGACTATTTGTACGACTAAATTAATATTGTTGGGTTTATATATACTCTAGATATAAAAAAATCTAAAAAAGTTTAATTGGTCAAATTAGTCAAATTTACAGACTTAATTTTTCTCATTAGATTAACCACGAATACAACTAGTTTGTATAAGTTTAATTAATTTAATAAGAGGAAAATAATATGGCTAAATTAACAGAGTTACAACTTAAAAAGTTAAAACATAGTGGTAAGAGTAAAAATAATAATGTAATAAAAGATATAGAAAATTTATACATAGAAATAAAACCAAGTAATACAAAGAGTTGGACTTATAGATACTATATGAATGGAAGAACTAATAAGGTTGGCTTAGGAGGATATCCAAAGATATCAATTAAAGAAGCTAGAGAAAAAGTATATGAATTTAATATCTTAAAAGCAAAAGGAATAGATCCTAAGTCAGAGATATTAAAACAAAAAAACCAAAAGAATAAACTGTTTATTAATATGGTTAATATATGGTTAGAAAAGAAACAAAAAGAATGGTCACCTAATACATATAAAAAGATAAAAGGTTATCTAGATAAAGACATATTACCAGTATTTAAAAATAGAGATATTGATGAAATAGAATATATAGAAATAGTATCTTTGTTAAAAGAGTATAAATCAACACCAACTAAACAAAGTAAAATTAAAACAACATTATCAGGTATATATAAGTTAGCTAAAGCTAATGGTTTATGTAATATAAACCCAGTAAATGAAGATTTATGTATAGTTATGGAAAGACAATCTAATAATAACTATTCATTTATTCATCCAATAGATGATAAATATAATTTATCTAGATTATTAAATGATATAGATAACTATAATAGTAGTTACCTAGTAAAAAAAGCATTACAGTTAGCACCATACTTAGCATTTAGGCCTAGTATGATAGTAAGTCTTAAGTGGAATAATTTTAATGAAAAAGAAAGATTACTTGTTATTGATGGTGATAATATGAAAATGAAAAAAGAGTTCAAACAACCATTAAGTGATCAAGCATTTAATATATTGTTAGAATTAAAACAATTAACTGGTAAAAGTGAATATATATTTACTAATAGAAAGGGTAAGCATATAACACCGGATTCATTAAGGGCAGCACTACAAACTAGATTGGGTTATGATGGTAAGAATGATAAACCAAGATTTACTACACATGGATGGAGACATGTTACAAGTACTGGTTTATATTATTTACAAAGAAAATATAAATGGCAAAGTGAAGCAATAGAAATGGTATTAGATCACCAAGAGAGAAATAAGGTAAAGGCAGTATATAATAATTATGATTATTTAGATGAAAGGAGAGAAATTCTATCTAGATGGGCAGATTTTATTGATAGTATAAAAGATTTCTCTAATAAAATTTATTTTGATAAAGTTGGTTAAATTAACTGACATTACTGACAAATATCTATAAGACTTAGGGTGCAATGCTTTGAGCAAATTCAAATAATATATCTTACTGACAATAGAGTGACAAATGTTGTTATAAGATAGTTGAACTAGTGCTAATTAAGTATCATCAGTATATGAAATAATTTATTATTAAAGATACTAATAACTAATATATTATTATATGTATCACTCTAAAATAATACTTATGAAAGAATATATAAGTCTTAATGAGTTGTTGGACTTATATAAAGGTGAAGGTCTTAAAAAACATGATATTATCAAATTGGTGGAACTAGCTAAACTTACATTTTATGTCAAAGAAAGTTGCAATTATATCAAGTATACTTTTATACCTAGAGATATATCCCAAAGTAGTTTTCAGCAAAACCATGATTTAGATCATTATATTTTTGAATTATATGATGAAGTACAGCTATTAGATAAAAGAATTGATTATCATCGAATGGATTATAATGATCAAATGTTCTTAGATGAAAAAGAAAAGATAGAAAAAGAGATCGATGAACTTACTTCATCTCAGTTTAGTAAAAAACCATTATTTTGGGCAAAAACGAGCTTAAGTAATGAAATATTGCTCTATGATAGTGATTTATATTTTAGGGTGGATCAAACTATCATAGAACTTTCAAGCTTAAATTTTTCTTTGCAGAAAGAGATAATGCAAGTATATGAAAAAGATAACTCATTTAGTCAAGATGATTTGATTTACGGAATTACTGATAGAGAGATAGATGAGCTAGTTCAAGAATTTATCGAAAATGCTTTAGATGATATTCTTTCAATAAAATATGATGAGCTAGAAGAAAAATATGAAGAAAAAATTAAGGAGGGATATGAACCTGATAAGCCTGTGATGCCTACATTAAAAGATATTGGTAAAACTGATATTGCAAGTTGGTTATCAAATGAAGGGAAGTTCAGAGACTTACTAACCTCTCCCCAAGGAGGAAAGTTTAATAATAAAGAGTCAGCGATTATTGCTAGCTATATGAAGGAGAAGTTAGGATTGCCTGATAAAACAAGTGCAAAACAAGAACTTTCTAGTAGATTAGTTCGTGTATCTCCAAATGACTATAAACATAAAACTAAATAACTTTTTAACTACTAGCTAATTAGTCAAACTAATAATTTACACCTAATGAAAACCCTCTACAACCATTGCTATATATAGCTTTCAAAAAAAGTTTATTTTTTTGAAGTTAGTCTAATTAGTCAAAAAGATTTGCTCTTAAAATATTGATAATATTCCTTTTGAAGTTTAGCGCTAAATAGTCTTTCGTAAGTGCACATTACGAGAGATAACAAATAACTAATAACAAAAGGAGAAACAATAAATGAATATGCTAAGAATAAATCAAGTAATAGAAAAAACAGGTCTATCAAGATCAACAATTTACAGACTAGTAAACTCTAAAGAAATGCCACAACCAATAAAACTTACTGAAAAAACAACGGTTTGGGTATCAACAGAAATAGATTCTTTTCTTGAGAAGAAAATTCAAGAGTCAAGAGGGTAGTGGTTATGTATGATTTAAAAAACTTATTAGAGAGTAGTAAATATTCTCTTAGCTATGGTGAAATTACTAGATTTCGTGATCCCATGAAATCTAAAGATAACAGAGATATTTGGGCAACTCAAGTTGATTGGGATGTATACATTATGGGTAATTGGAGCACAGGTGAAAAAGTAGTAATAAGTGAGAAAAAGACTATTTCATATACAGAAAAAGCTGAATATGCATATAGATCACTTGTAGCAAAACAAGAAGCTGAGAGTAAAAAAATGGAGGTGGCAAACAAATTAAAAACCATATTTGAGATGGCTCATGATGCTTCTAATGAGCATCCATATTTATTGCGAAAAGGCATAGATCCTGTAGATATAAAACAGATTAATGATATGTTGATAATTCCAATTTATAGTATAGGCGGCATAGTGCCTGCTGATGAGTTACAAAGCATTCAGTTTATATATCCTGATGGTAGTAAAAGATTTGCTAAAGGAGGAATCTCAAAGGGTTATATGCTTTTAGATAATGGTAGTACAAATATGTTTGTTATATGCGAAGGGTATGCAACTGGAGTAAGTATTCTAGAGCATCTTAAGCAGAATCAAATAGCAGCATCTGTAATAGTTGCGTTTAATTGTCACAACCTTTTAGATGTCGGTATGTATATAAGGGAGAATTTTCGTTCATCAAATATAGAAATCTGGGCAGATAATGATTCTTCTGGAATCGGTGAAAGAAAAGCAAAAGAAGTGCAAGAAATGGTAGGGGCAACCATAAAAATTCCTCCATTTAATGAGTTCGAGAAATCACAAGGCTTAACAGATTGGAACGACTATTTTAATCAGCAAAACAAACATAAGGAGGTACAAACACATGTCTAAATTGAATACAAATAAAAAAACTATAATCGAACTGCCTAAGAGTAAAATTTCTATAAAAGAGCTAACTAAGGATATGCTTCCTAGAGCATTATCAGATTATTTATTTGAGATATCAGAAAATACAAAGCTACCCAAAGAATATCTTGTTGGGTCCGCTTTAGGATATTTAGCAGGACTATTAGGAAACAGGGCAAGAGTTGAAGTTAATTCTAAATATAAAGTAACTCCAGTTTTGTGGGCATGTCTTATCGGCGCTTCTGGTTCAGGGAAAAGTCCATGTATGGAGTTGGCATATGAACCTTTAAAAGAGATAAGTAAGGTAAATAATGAGCAGTTTTTGCAGTTGCAGCAAGAATTTAAAGTACAGCAAAAGACACAAGAAATCAAAATGACTAAACTCAAAAGAGAATATAACTCTAAAAATAATAATTCTGATGAGTCAAAGAATGAGGTCTTGAAGCAGATAGAAAGCTTGGAAAGAGAAAAAATCCTATGTCCTTTTAGTAGAAACTTTATGTTATCTTCAGGGTCAATTGAGGGTATATATGAGACATTAGAGAAAGAAAGTCCATCAGGAATGCTTATGATGATTGATGAGCTAAGTGGTCTTTTTGCAAAACTTAATAAATATGATAATCAAGAAGTTAAAGCAATATACTTATCATTATATAATGGCTACACAAATATCAATAATAAAACAGTATCACGAGGAAATGATATAGTTGAAAATGGTGCACTCTCTATAGTTGGTGGTATTCAGCTTGCAAAAATGAAAGAAGTGATCACGAAAGATGACTCTTCTGGATTACTTGCAAGATTTCAATTACCTATTTTAGTCCATACTAAGGCAAAGAAAACATTACCAGAAGATAATATTATTTATAATTCATATAAAGATTATGAACAATGTTTTCATAAAATTAACTCGTTACCTCATTGCTTTAATATTGAAAATAACAAATTGTTAGTAACTGATCCTTTGATTTATAAATATTCGGACAAAGCATACGATAAATTCCGTGTTTGGTTTGATAATAATCAAGATTATATATGTGTAGAAAGCAATGATTATATAGCTGAGTTTTTATCTAAGGCGGCTAACACTGTTTGTACTTTAGCATTAATATTCCATTTAATTAATAACCAATATAATGATAAAGAAATAGGTGTAGAAGAGGTAACTCAAGCTATAAAGCTAACAGAGTTCTTTATTGATAATGCGAGATGCTTATATTACGAAGAATTATCAGCACCTATGAAAATAGCAAGGGATATCTTAGATGAAAGCTTAGACTTTTTAAAAAAAGAACAAGAGACAAATGGATACTTAGCACAAAGAAACTTTAGAAGACTTAATCGAAGTAGCTTAAAAGACGATGATACTCTTCAAGAAGTTATAGATATTTTAGAAGAGTATAATTATTTAATAAACCTTAATAAAAAAACTAAAAAATATAAGCACTATATCCTTAATCCGGAGTTATAGAAATATTATTATTCATAATAAAATGATTATCGGTTTGTATAGTTTTTTATAAGCTATATTTGTATTAAAATCTCAATATTAATGATTTTTTTTTTCTCATATTATAACAAAGGTAGAGAAGTTACTTGATTGAATATTGTTGTATCTAACTTTGAAGGGTAGTTTGGTTACAAACTATTCTTACTCTTTGAAGTAGCATTGAAATTAAATGCTATCACAGGTACTAAATCTAATTTATCGACAATGTACTCCATAGCTGGGCGAATAGTATTTTCTCCAAACTTTTGGTTGATTCTATCCATAGCTATATCGCATCTAAGGTGCTTTGAATCATAGGGTTCCGCAAATAGATCTAACTGTTGAGAATCATTATATTCAAGCTCCCAGCATTTGATACCTAGTTTTAAAAGTGGTTCACCTCGGTATAGTTTCATGTGAGCTTTTACAGCTTTGATAAACTCATGATTACAGTTATTAGCTTGATCAAAGACATATATATTACGGATTAGCTTATGTTTAGCTAATAGGTAAATTCTTACTGACTTAGAACGGATATTTAATAATCTCATTCTTCTAGTAAGTCGATATGTTAGATGTAGAAGAGTTGATTCTATTACATTTCTATCTCTTAGAAATGGTGGTAATTGCTTGCTATGTCCGATCGATTTAGGCATGCTTTCTTTAGTTATTAACTCTATTGGATCATGACCATTACATGTTGAATGTAAACGCTTACCAACTACTCCATATCTATTTGTTAAAACATCATGGGGAATCTTTTGTAAATCTCCAATCGTCTTAAAACCTCTATCATTTAAATATTGTAATATTCTATTACCAATACCACATAGTTTGTACAATGGATATGGTGCCATATACTCTTTTATCTTATCTGCTGGAACTATGGTAGTTTTGCCTTTATTAACACCTGCTACAAACTTAGCTGTTAGCTTGCCTTCTGATATACCTATAGAGCAGTTAATACCGCCACTACTATCATATACAGCTTGTCTTATCATAGTAGCTATATTCTCTACACCCTTGTATAAATCTAAAACTGGGTATAGGTTTATCCAACACTCATCAATAGAGAATACTTCTATATCTGGGGTTATATTGCGTAAGGCTGAGATTATATTCCCAGAAATTTCAGCATATCGTTTGGGTCTAGATGGTCTTTTGATAATCTCTGGACATAATCTAAGAGCCTCCTGCATACGCATACCAGTTTTAATACCATAAGCTCTAGCTTCATAGCTACTCGAGATAATACAAGTACCAGCTTCACCATTAGTTACAGCTACTGGTTTATGCATTAGCTCTGGAAAATCTATCTGTTCGCAACTTGGGAAAAATGCCTGCATATCGACTAATGCTATACAGGTTTCACTATTCCATTTCATATATCAATCTTAATAAAGTGTAGTATAACTTCACTTATTTAAAATATAGATGATTAAGATTCAAATGTGAAGTATTATTTCACTTTTAATATTGATACATACCAAAGAGAGTTTTATAATCTAACTAATAAGATATTTCATAAACCTTGTAATGTTTGTATATAGCAAAGATCTAAAACCATTACTTAAAGAAAAAGGTATCAAGCAAGCTACATTAGCTGAGAAGCTAGGTATTAGCACTAGAGCTATCAAAGGTTGGATTTCTGGGATCAATAGCCCTACTTACGAAAGACATCTAGAACTAATGGAAATTTTAGGTATTGAGAATGAGTATGCTAATGATGAGAATATTATTAGTATTCCAGTGTTAAGCTATGTACAAGCTGGCGAGTTTACAGATTCCGCTATAGATGTTGAACCAATAGATTATCTCAAAGTGCCAAAAGAATTAGTGCCTAAAGATGGTTTTTCACTAAAGGTACAAGGTGATAGTATGCTCTATGATACTTCTGAGCATCAAAAGCTAGAGTCTAAATACTCAAAGTTCACTCTATATGATGGTGAGAATATAATCATAGATCCAAGCGATAAAAATATTCAAAACCTATTGGGTAAAGTAGTTGTCGCAAGAAATAATGATGGTGCTACAGTTAAGCTACTTCATAAAGAAAATAATCAAATTTCACTAATGCCCCTAAACTCAAAATACCAAGATAACCAAAGTATTCTCAAACCTGATGAGGCTGAGATAATTGGTAAGGTTGTTAATGCTTATAGTGTTAGAAACTTAGCTTAAAAAAGTCTTTTGTCATAGTTTTCTAAAATAAAAAAGAATTTTGCGACATGATATTGTCATAGTTGTGGTGTATTATGAATTATAAGCAGTTCTGTAAAAGTTTGGATATTTATATTGTGAAGGGTATATATGATAAAGAAAGCTGAAATTGTAAAAGTAAAAGATTTAATAGGATTTAAAGAACTCAAAATACCAGAATATCAAAGACCATATAAGTGGACGTTAAAAAATGTAAATCAGTTAATAGATGATATTTTATATTTCAAAGATAAAAAATCTTATAGACTAGGCACTATAGTTTTACATGAAGAACAAGAGTTTTGGAGTATAGTAGACGGTCAACAACGTACTACAACCTTATTTTTAATATATTTAGCTATTAGCAAAACAAAAGAAACACTATTGAGTAATCATATAGATAAAAATATTAATTTTGTTTGTAATTTGGAGTTTGATAACAAAATATCGCAATATAATATACAGAAAAATTATAGAGAAATAGAACGAAGGGTTACTAGTGAGTTTAATGATATACATGTTATAGATTTTTTTCTTGAAAAATGTCAAATTGTATTAGTAACTCTTGGTGATATATCTGAAGCATTTCAGTTTTTTGACTCACAGAATGCTAGAGGTAAGGATTTAGAGCCACATGATTTGCTTAAAGCTTTTCATTTAAGAGAGATGTCTGATAGTACTGCGGCTGAAAAGACTAAGGTAGTTGAAACATGGGAAAATATGGATCAAGCAGACTTAGCCAAACTTTTTAATGATAAATTATATCGCATTCGTAATTGGTCTAGAGGTAATAGTGCAAAGTATTTTACTAAGAATGATGTTGATTTGTTTAAAGGTATATCAATTAATGATAAAACAAAAGATTTAGAACCGTATGCTAAGCTTTACCAGATAGCCAATATCTACGTAGATAAATACAATAATAACAAGGATAGATACCTCGATAATAATGAGATGTTTTATCCATTTCAACTTGATTTACCAGTGCTAAATGGTAAAAGATTTTTTGAGATGATTAGTTACTATCAAAATAAGTATGGTGAATTTAAAAAAGATAATAAAATTATTGATTTGCTAAATACTTATCCTGAAAGAAATAGAACAGGTGATAAATACATAAGAATGCTATTTGATTGTGCATTAATATTTTATGTCGATAAGTTTGGCGAAAAAGAAATAGATAGGGTTATCGAAAAGCTATTTGTTTGGGCATATAGTAAGAGACTTTCAATGCAAGCTATTTATTTAGAAACAATTGATAATTATGCATTAGAGACAAAAGTTTTCAAAACAATAAGAGATGCGATTTCATATAAAGATATAGTTAATATGAAAGTTAATATTATTAATAAATCAGATATTAAAGCAAATATTGATGAGAGTGTTAAAAACAAAATATTAGGGTATTTTAATGCAAAATAACAACGACATACAATCACTTACGATAAAAGCTCTTTTCGAATCAAATGAAAAATTTAGAATCCCCATTTATCAAAGAAATTATGCATGGGGTAAAGGTCAAGTTGAACAGCTTATACAAGATATATTAGATTTTTCTGAATGTAAGTCAGCTAACTCGTACTATATTGGTACTTTAGTAGTCTTCGAGCGAAAAGATGGTAATACTACTATATATGAAACGATAGATGGGCAGCAGAGACTTACTACATTGTCTATTTTATTGAGTGTATTAAAAAATGACTTTAAGAGTGATTTTGGATTTAATCATATTTTGAGTTATGAAAGTAGAGCTATAGCAAATAAAACATTTGAGTCTATTTATAACGATAGAGATTTTGCAGATGATTGTAATGCTACAATGAGAAACGCATATGAAACAATTAAGGCTAAGCTTTCTAAAATGGAATGCTCACAAAGAGAGTCTTTTAGAGGGTATTTGCTTGAGAAAGTAGAGATCTTACGAGTGAATGTTCCTCAAGATACCGATTTAAATCACTATTTTGAGATTATGAATAACCGTGGTGAGCAGTTAGAAAAGCACGAAGTTTTAAAGTCTCAGATGTTAAGTAAGCTTGATGAAGCTAATAGAAAAGTTTTTGCTAAGATATGGGATGCTTGCTCTGATATGAGCAGATATGTCCAATATGGTTTTTCACCTGATGAAAGAAAGCATGTGTTTGGTGATAATTGGGGTGAGTTAGAACTAAAAAGTTTTGATGAATTTAACATGCAATCACAAAATTCTACCGATACCAATAGTGATAACAATAAGGATAAAAATACATTAGAAAATATTATAAAGAGTAACAAAATAGATTATCCAATTAGTGATAATGATAAAAAGATATCTGAAAGATTTACATCACCGATTAATTTCCAGAATTTTTTACTGCATGTATTACGAATACAAGTCATGAATGACAAGAGAGAAAATATATCATTTAATGAAAGAGAAGATATACCACTTGATGATAAAAGATTAATAGATATATTTAGTGTTTATATTGGTAAAGTAGGATTTGTAAAAGAGTTTGTCTATAACCTATTAAAACTAAGGTTCTTATTTGATAATTTTATTATAAAAAGAGAGTATACGGGAGATACTGGAGAAGATGGCAGTTGGAGCTTAAAGAAATTAATACAAAATAAGTCTGCTCAATATAATAATAGTTTCGGTAGTGATGAAGATAACAATCCAAATGAGAAATTAATAAAGCTTCTTTCAATGTTTCATGTATCGAATCCATCAATGATATATAAACATTGGTTAACTGCAGTTTTAAACTATTTATATAATCGAGAAAATATTGGTGATATTTCTGCAGATGACTACATTAATTATCTAGAAGATTTAGCAGAAAAGTTTTTTAGGAATAGGTATATAGCAAATGAACCAGCTGAATATCATGAAATAATTTTTACAGACAGTGGTCTAAATAATGACATAAATATAAAAGAGTTGGACAAAGGTACGGCAGTTGAGAACTTTGTATTTAACTATTTAGATTATTTATTATGGAAAAGTAATAAGCAAGAATATGATAAGTTTGAATTTACCTTTAGAAGCTCTGTCGAGCATTTTTATCCTCAAAATCCTTTAGATGGTCAAAATAAATTGGAGGATGAAGTATTAAATTCATTTGGAAATTTATGCTTGATTAGTACGAGTAAAAACTCAAAGTTTTCAAACTTACAGCCAGAAGGTAAGAAGAGTCATTATAACGGTTTTGATGGAGTTAGTCCTAAACAGTTTCTAATGATGGACAAAGCCGAGGGTTGGTCTACTTCTGAGATCAGTAAACATCAGAATGAAATGCTTAAAATATTAGGAATACAGGAACTCCAAAATGCCATATAAACACGACTACGACAAAACTCTGACACGACTTGTAAGTATCCTAAATATCCTAAATACAGGGCAGGGGGTAGCTAGTAAAGATATCGCCGAAGAGTTTAATGTCTCGGTACGAACTATCCAAAGAGATTTTAGCGAAAGGCTAGCGATGTTTCCAATCTACAAGGAAAAGGGAAAATGGTATTTTATCAAAGGTTATACACTTGAGAAGAACTTAAATACTGAAGATTCTCTTGTGCTTAAAATCCTTGATAAATTTGCTGAGAGTGTTGGCGAGCAGTTTTATAGCCGTACTAAGAAGCTACTGGCTAAAATCACAAATGAACAAGATAATCCAATCTATGCAAAGCTACATATAGAAGATGTATCAGCAAACTTAGCTGAGCTTAAACAATTAGAATCGGCTATTAGTCAGCAACTTTGGGTACAGTTCAAATATACTTCAAATAAAGCTAGCTATACTGTCAAAGCTCGACCTTTAAAAATTATTAATTATGATGGTTTTTGGTATCTAATGGCTGTACATAATGAGATTGTCAAAAAGTACTATCTGAAAGGTATCAGTAATATAGTTATCACAGATCAGGCTTTTAAGATAACTAGAAATATTAATAAGATGCTCACAGAATCTACAAATGTATGGTTTGAAGAGAGCAATGAACCATTTGAAGTAAAGCTTGCTATATCCAATAACATTGCAAAATATCTAATAAGAAAACCATGTTCACCAACGCAAAAGATTATCAAGCAAGATGAAAATGGTTTAGTAATATCTGTAACAGTTAGTCATGAAATGGAGATTTTACCAGTTATCAAAAGATGGTTACCAGATATCAAAGTCATAGAGCCACAATCGCTAAATACTTCTCTAAAAAGTATGCTAGAAGGTTATTTAAAAGGTCTTTAACATTCTCTATTAAAATAAGTTTATACTTTGTTATAACTATTGTATTTCAAGTTTTATAAGTAATCATGTAGTCCTCTTAGTATTACGAAATAATTGATATAAGGTTTACTTATTAATAAAAAAATCAAAAATCATTGAGTAAGATAACTTGTACTACTATACTAAAATGGATACACATAAGATAATTTTAGAATTTGGGTTATTTGCTCAATAACTTATAGGGAATTTTAATGTCTAAATATACAGATATTTCAAATAAAAAATTTTCAACATCTTCATTTCATATTACAAATGATAGTAAAAAATCAGATGTTGATAAGGTTGATGATTTTGAAAATAGTTATGATAATCTTAGTGATGATTCATCTACAGGAGAAACTGGGAATCAAAAACCAACTTCTTTAACAGATGGGCTACAATACCTTAAAGTAAATCCTAGATGGCGTAAAAATACACCTAACAACAGTACAAAAGCAGATAGCATTAAGAGCCTTGAGGTTTTAAGTAGATTATCTTATGGGCAGCAAGAATATATTTTAAAAGAAATTGCTGATCTATATATGCCAGAGTCAGCAGATGAGGACAAGCAAGTTCAAATCCCTAAAGATTTTACAAACTTAGATGAAATTATTGATAAAGCAGTTCATAGTTTTGTTGTTAAAAAACAAGTAGCTATTAATGATATTGAAAAGCAAAAATCAGATTTAGAATCTCAGATAGATGATCTTAATATAGATAGACAAAGATGCTCAAACGCTATCTTAATGGCTCAAAGTACAGGTGTAAGTGAATCTGATATAGAGTATAAAAAACAACAATTAGCTGAAATAAACGTTTCACTTCAAAAAAGTCAGCGACTTTATATAAATCTCAATAAAGAGCAAAATAAACTTAAAGAAGAAAAAGAATCTAATCAAACTAGAGTTTCTACAACTAAATTAAATCTACAATCTCAGATAATAAAAGATCTACAACCTATAAATGCTGAAGCTATGGCAGAGGGATATGTTTATATCTTCCTTCAAGATAGTAACGTTAGTGGTTTTGAGAAACTAGCATTACATCAAGAATATAAAGCAACAATTAAAAATGGCTCTACAAACTATGCAGAGGTTGATATATCTGAATATAAGATATGTGATTATAGAGAACCCTCTGAAAGCGGAGCTACTACAAATATTGAATTACCTAGTTGCTATGCAAAAGACAATGAGACCTTTGAACTACAAAAGGTTGTAGTGCTATTTAGTACAGTACAGTTATCGGCTGCTAGGATAGCTAAGATTGAGACAGATACTACATTACAAACTAAGCATGCTCAAACTTTAGATGTTTCAGATCTTAAAGATAATTTTGATATGAGTTTGTCTGAAAATATTGAGTTTGCAAAAGCCAAAGCTAGAGATATAAAAAAGAAATATAAAACTCAAGGTGCTACTCAGACAGAATGGACTAAGTTACAAAGCTACCCTATCCTTGTAAAGGAAAATATCAAGTGGAATCTACTCTTAGATAATCCTCTTGGGGTAATGACTAATAATAACTGTGCTATACAATGGGTACAAACTCAGCTAAGTAATATTTGTGTCAATATCCAAGCTACAGGCTATGGTAAAAGTGCTATTTTAGTAGCTAATTATTTATTTAACCCTCAAGCTAGTGGTTTATTAGATGTTGATCTAGGTGGAATGGATACCGATAGTATTTTAGCTAGTTATGGGCAAGCTAATCTTTATTCAAGTGATGCAGTTGAAAAAGTATTTAAGTCAAAGGTTACTGCCTGGAATAATAGAAAAGATCAATTAAATGAAGTTGATAGAGCCAAACAAACTATAAGTTTAGATAATCTAAAATACAATCTTAGATCTAATGCTAGACAATTAATGCGTAATCTAATGATTGCATTTCAAAATCAAGGTTTAGCCTGGGTAGATCCTACAGATAGCTTAATAGAATGTTGGCGAGATGTATTCAGTCAAGGAGCTTATGGCTATGCAAGTAGTTTTGAAAAGTGGTTTGATAGTATTAATAATCTAAGTATAGATCCTAGAACTACAGATAGTTTATATGATGTAATTGCAAATAGACCAGTAGATAAACTAGAAGCTACATACTCTACAAAGACTATAAATATTGGTGCTGATGGTAAGCCTATTTATCAGTATATTAATACCTTAACAGGCTATACACTTACAACGTATGAGTATAATCTTGATTACTATACAAAGACTGTAAAAACTTATAATGACAAACTTGATCTATCTGATACTAAGGTTACTCATGTACAAAAAGATAATCCAAATACACAGATAAGTGATTTAGGTAGCTTTATAAAAGGTAAAACTCCTAAAGGTTTACTATACATTACCAAAGCACTTAAACCACACGAACATAATAATGATATTATTAGTACATACGTGGCTGATGTATTATCACAAGTTACAGGTAAAAATGCTGAAGATTTCTTAGATGGTGATAGACCTGAGATAGCTGAACTATTACTACCAAATCAAAGTGCTATTGATGATGCTAAAGGTACATATAACCCTAAGAAACTAGCTTTAAGTAATAGTGTTGAGCTAATACTATCTCAAGCGACACCAGCCACAATAGATAGAACTCAATTCCAAGAAGCTGTAAAAAAATACTCCGAAGACTATATAAAGAAAGGAGCTAAAAAGATAGCTGGTGAGACTAATGTAAAAGTATATGATTTGGTACAAAGCATAATAAATGGAGATAAGATACCAGAGAGTATATTAGCTATAGCAAAGGATGAGAAAGTAGAGACAGCTATTACAAGTTTCATTAATAAAGTACATATCAGATACTCTAATACTGCATTTACAAAAAACTTACTTAGTTATAAACCTCAAAAACAGAAGTTCACGCGAATGATAGAAGATAGCTTTGAGCTAAAGAACTTCTTTGATGCAGAGGAAGGTAAGCCAATATCAAGAATGTTATTAAGTGATGCTTTTGAGAGTAATGTAACAGTAGCCCAAGAAGTTAGTCCTATCTTAGCCTCAGCTGCTAGAAGTAGAAATATAAATGTCGAAGAGAGATTCTATAGAGGTCAAACACATTATTATCTTAAAGAAGAGAATTATAAGAGTTTCCAACAAGATGTTCATAAAGAGACAAAAAACTATCTTGAGCAATTTAAAGGTAAGAACCTAATAGATGAGAAGCAATATAAAGACCTGAAACAAAACTCACTAGGTAGCATAAGATATAAAGCTGTTACAGGGATAATAGATAGTGCTTATGGTACATATACAGCTATTAATGATCTTAATGAGGAATTAAAAAATTTAAAATCAGAAAACAGCATACAAAACACAATACTTTGTTTAGGTATTTATAAACAAATATTTGATATTCAAAATAGCTGTGTTTCATTGATAAATGAGTGGAATAATTACAGACTTAACAAGATGCTAAAAGTTGTGCCATGTACCGAACTATTTGGGGATTTGGAAACAAATAATAATAGAAAGATAGAGGGCATGGTGGCTAGGAAAGCTAAGTTAAGTGAATTAGTTAAGATGCACGATGTAGTATCTGGGACATTAGGCTTAGGTATCAGTACTTTACAGTTAATGCAAAGTGTAAGAGAGCTAGCTAAAAATATGAATAACAATGATGAGCATATAATTAGAGCAGATATGGCTAATATGATAAATGCAGGCTCAACTACTCTATCATCTGCCAAGACTATTGCTGATACACTAAAAGGAGCTGAGAAAGCTGCTGAAACTGGAGCTAAAAAGGTAAAAGGTAATATTTTAGAAGAAGGTGCTAATGCAGGTATAAAAGTTGGCACCAGTGCTACTAGAGAGCTTGTAGAAACTAGGGCAGGTATAACCTTATTAGAAAGATTGGGAATCGAGGCAGCAGGAGCTTTATCTATACCTTATTTGGGAGAAATCTTATTGGTTATTGATATAGGTACAACTTTATGGAGTGCATGGGAAGAAGCAAACAAAGATAATATTTATCAAAAATGGATTAAATTATCAAATTTATATAAGGATTAAAATGAAAAAAATATTATTAATAGCATCACTATTAACAGTATCAGCATATTCTTTTGCTAGTGTAAAAGATTGTGCAACGGCTGCAACCAGTCATGATAAGAAATTAGAAATAGAGTATTGTACACCATATTTAAAAGATGAAAAATATCCTGAAGCGACAGCCATTCTAGCAGCTGCAACTCCTGACTATAAGCAGTCATTAAATTATGCTTCATGGTACGTAAACTATTATGAGAAAAATAATTCATTAAATACAACTGATGCCGAATCCACTTATACAAATATTTTAAATATGATGGGCAACATCTACTACTTTGGTCAAGCAGGCAAACCAGATAAAGCCAAAGGTTTGGAATATATTACAAAAGCAGCTAATTTGGGTAATGCTTTTGCACAATATCAGTTAGGAGGTATGTATCAAAGTGGACAGAATGGAGAAATAACTAGAGATATAGCAACTGGCTATAAATGGACAGAAATAGCTATAGCAAATGGTAGCCAAAAAGCAAAAAATGGTTTTCTAAATGTTAATTTAGATGGGTTTAAAAAACAAGCACCTTATTGTATAGCTATGGGAGAACAACTAGTAGCCCAAGCATATATAAATGGCTTTGCTGGATTACCTAAAGATAACTCAAAAGCTAAAGATTATCTAAATCAAGCTATAGATCTATACAAGACAACTAAACCAACAAAGGCAAACCTTAAATACTGCCAAACAGGTGCAGATAAGCTAAATTTAGCAAGTGCTGAGAAAGAGTTGAAAGGATTATAAAGGAAATTAAATGCAAAAATTTATAGATGCTGAACAACAATTAGAAACTTGTATGACTATATTTGATCCTTTGGATGTAGATATAGATATTTCTGATGATAACCAAATAACAGCAAGTTTAAACTACCCTAAACTTGCTGAAGATCCCAAAGATATTAAAATAGTTTTTGATCTATATATTGTTAGTAAAGTAGGGGTCGAAATAGCTCCTAGTGTTGCTAGTCCATATGGCACAGTTCCAGCTAATATAAAAACTTTTGATTTTAGCTATAGATTACCAATACAATCCCAAGGTCTAAAGAATAACACTAGTGGAAATACTGTTTTAAAAACTTGTTCAAAAGCTGATTTATTAGAGTACTATAAATTAGTTCTTGGATATTTAAGAAATCACGCGAATAAAATAGCTCCAAATAAAGCTGATACTGAAGATTTATTAAATGAGTTACAAAAACCTAAATTATATGCTCTAGCCTATATAGTTATTGATTCTAAAGACTCTCAAACTATCCGACCTGATTATGCTATGAAAGAGTATGATTTAGATCAGCAGTCAAAAACTGACTATGATGATTTTATGCTTGAATGCGTGCAAAATAACATTGATAGTAGCTTAAAGGATAAAGTTTATTTCTTTAAGAAATATAAAGAAATAGATCAAATAGATCTTATAAAAGAATTTAAAGATCAAGATATCTCAGCACAACCAATTCCTAGAAGTGAAAATAGATTTTTTGTGAAGATACAAAATTGAATTCTATTAATGATATTTACAATAATAGTAGTGAAGCAATTATTATTAACTTAAGTCAGTCAGATAGAAAATTTATTCATGAAGAACTATTAAAAGATAAAAACTTAAAAGTATATGCTAATAATATAAGTTACTATAACAAGATAAAAAAGTTGTATTAATTGCTTAGTGATTATTTAGATTCGCTATCTATTATTAATTAGTCTTTACAAATTTATTCAAAGAGCTTATTCTATTCATGTCGGTCTTCAAAAGCCGTGTAACAAGTAGTGTGGTGCGTTTATACGTCTGTGGATAGCTAGAGGAGTATTTATATTTAATAAATACTCCTCTAGTTTAGTTATCTGCAACACTAGACAGCTTAACCTTGATTAAACCTTTTCGTTTAATCGGGTTGACTGTACCCATACAATACCTAGCAATAGGGAAAGGTACAGTGCTGGAACTTGTTACCCAGTTTTGAACAGCCCGACCAAAATTTCAAAAAAGTAACGAGAGGTGTAACAATGTTATATAGAATAAATCAAGTAATAAATCCAAGTATCCTATTAATTCCTGATAAAACAATTAAATGTTATATATGCATTTGATATAAGAAATTAGCTTAAGAATTTTTTTAAATAAAAGAAAGAGGAATCAAAAATGGGATTTATATCAAAAATGATTTGGTCTGCTATAGGCGCTAAAGCAACAAATAAAATGTCACAAGAGGAATATCCAACACCTGCAGTAATTCCTAGATCTGGCAATGCTATAGTTCAGGCAGTTGTTCCAAAGGATAAAGGGTCTTGGAAAGTGTATATATCAATAAATGGTAAGCAATATGAGAAGACTATTTCAACACGAACATCATCATTTAGTGAGAAAGGTTGTTCATTTAAAGTAGAACATCCTAAAAGTTATATGCATTGGATATAAAAGATAATAAATAGATACTGATATTTATACCTATTTAAAAAATTATTAAGATATTATGCAAGAAATACTACAACAAGTAAAAGACTATATCCAAGAAGCCGATGCTGTACTTATAGCGACTGGTTCGGGTATGAGTGTAGATAGTGGTTTACCTGACTTTAGAGGTAAGAATGGTTTCTGGAAAGAGTATCCATTATTTGAGAAGTTAGATATAGACTTTGTAGAAGCAGCTAGCCCACAACAGTTTTTCTCAAACCCTGATATAGCATGGGCGTTTTATGGACATAGATTAGATTTATATCGTAAGACTCAACCTCATGCAGGTTTTAAGATGCTATTAGATTTAGTCAAGAGTAAAAATAATAACTACTTTGTATATACATCTAATGTTGATGGGCATTTTCAAAAAGCTGGCTTTGATGAAAATAGGGTATATGAAGTTCACGGAAGTATTCATCATTTACAATGTGCTATGGATTGTAATGATGAAATATGGAATAACCGTGAAACTATCTATGTTAACCAAGAGCAAATGAGAGTTGATAAGTTTCCAAGATGCAGTGGTTGTGGTGGTATAGCTCGACCAAATATATTAATGTTTGGTGATTATTATTGGACAAGTCGTCGTGCTGACATACAAAAAGATAAGTATAAAGAGTGGCTACATGATTCTGTTATGGCGAAAAACCAAAAGCTAGCAATCATAGAAATAGGCTGTGGTACAACAGTCCAAACTGTGCGAATGAATAGTGAATGGACTTTGACAATACATGGTAGTAATACAAGATTAATTAGAATCAATCCTAATGATAACTATGTTGAAGCAGGCACTGGTTGGGCTATTAGAGAGGGTGCTTTGGAGGCATTAAAAAATATACTATAAAAAGATTAGGCTATAAAAAATGTATCGATAGCTTAGATAAATCTACAAGGATAATAATATGAATCTAAATGAAATAACTAAAAATATATCAATGAACTAGCAATAAAATTCTACAACTAATTTTCAAAAAACCTATAATAAGTTTAAGCAATCTGAAACGCTATCTGATTGGTTAGACAGTAGTTTATAACTTAATTGATACAACTGTGAGCCTGGTATCTAAGTTAGCAAAAATAGCAAACATTGATATTGATGAAAATGTATTTGCTGCAATAGCTATTACTGATTTCAAAAGAAGTAACCTGAGATAATAATAAATCATTATAAATGCAAATAACATTTTAGATAATGTACTTTATTACGAGGCTTATCTACCTTTTAGTAAATATCACGGAGACTATTCCAGATATTGTTCATCGTATTGAATACTATAATAAACATAATAAATTACTAGTTATAAATAGCATATAGGCCAGAATATTATAAGAGTGAAAATGAGACTATAAATATATAAGTTTAGTTATAATTAACGTATAGTATTCTTGATGATATTGATTTTGAGGGTATTAATTATTAATAATAGTAGATCTTAATAATAGTGAAATACTATTAGAAAAGTTATCCTTAGCAAAAGTTAAACTTAATTTATATATCGAGGACTTTTTATGATGAATCATTTACTCAACTATATACAGAGGTTTCAACAGATTAAATTTATCTCATAAAAAGTATAATTAATAAGATATAAGAAAAGATAATATAATAGAAAATTTGCTAAAAGAATATTTGTCATTTAAATGTCAGTAAGTAGATTAATTATTATATGCTAAAAGTATTGATATATAAGCATTTGAAAATATTGTCAGTAATGTCAGTTAATTTCCAGTGATTATGGTATAATTTTTTGCTAGAAACTTGATTAT
Source organism: Francisella sp. 19S2-4 (assembly GCF_036281795.1). Classification (NCBI taxonomy): domain Bacteria; kingdom Pseudomonadati; phylum Pseudomonadota; class Gammaproteobacteria; order Thiotrichales; family Francisellaceae; genus Francisella; species Francisella sp. 19S2-4. Next base: position 420 of record NZ_JAWUZH010000003.1, on the reverse strand, counting down.
ATTAATATGATTTATGTTTCATTTGTACGACTATTTGTACGACTGGTTAATTTAAGTTAAGTAAGATTATTGAGTTTAAAGGGTTTGAAGAGATTTGTTATAAGATGGCCCCGGGCACCATATTCTTATTTCATACTGTTTCAAGTAGTATCATAATCCTAATAAAATCAATACTTTGAGAAGATTTTATATACCATACTGTATCAGAAGATATCATTTAAACCCACAAAAAAGTACATACTAGAGTACATACTGAGTTATACTCTTAATATCAATCATAAATATTCTTAAAGACTGTTGAATTAATATCCCAAATTGTTAGATATATTTTGTAAAATACAGGTGTTACAGATATTAGTATTTTAATTTTTATGGATTTTTTCTTTTTAGGCTTAGAAGAGTCGCTTGGTAGTGATAATA
>NZ_JAWUZH010000039.1:0-21672 GCF_036281795.1 Francisella sp. 19S2-4 | reverse complement strand
GGCTAAGTTTTTACTAAAAATAGCAAAAATATTCCTATTCATAGAAATTGAAAGATTTATTCAACAGTCTTTTAAAGTATCAGTCTTATAGTTTAGCGATACATTTGTTGCTCTACCTGTTCCTAAAAAGCCTGCGATACTTCCCGTTGATGTACCTCCTCCACCTAGGTTAGCTACAGAAAGAGTACTTCTACCAGCTGTAACAAAGAAAGGTGACATACTCATATTACCAAATATCGCAAAAGCATCTCCAATAAAAAATTGTCCCGTCTCACTTGTGCTAACATCATAAGCTGCTGTTACAAACTCTCCAACATTTGACACGAAAAAGAGTCTAGCTGATGTTAAATAAATATTTTCTCCTGTCGATGGGAATGGTGTTGTCGGATTATTACTAAAATCTACCCTATTTATAGTATCTCCAAACCATGTCTGAGCATCCATGCCAAGAAATGCTCCTAAAAATACAGAATAACTATCAAACTTTTGTTTTTGTGAAAGCAGTGTTAATGCAAATAATTTAGATGATATCTGCCCAATAGGAATGCTATTGTTACCAGAGTATGATCCCATATAGGTCGTCTCACCTCTTGTTGTAATAGCTGGAGCACCTCCAACATCTATTCCTCGACGATCTCCACCAGTATCAAATAAACCTCTTGAATCAGTTTCACTATCTAAGTTTATTATAGAAGAATCTGGACTTACATTTGATAATATATCAGAGCTATCTTTTTCCTCTAAATATTTATTTATATAAGTATCCTTATGAAGAGCTGAATCATCTGTTGAAAATGCTGATGTATTTGCTCTTGTAGTTCTTTTACTTGTTGCTGAAGTTGTAATACAGGATCAAGAGAGTTATCTTTAGAGTTACTAGTAGTAGCATATAAATTAATTGAAATTAATAAAACTATAAATATTAAACTTATTATTATTTTTTTCATCTTCTAAATTTATATGAATTTGGTTATTTTCAAGTTGAAAGTTATCGTAGAATTATCAACTCTCATATCCATCTAACTATAATAAATTACCTCGCAGCAGAGCTGCGGGGAATTAGATCCTCTTTAGATTAAATATATAAATTGAAATATAACTCTAAAGACAAATGCTATAAAACCAAAACAGATTTACATAGTTAAATACAGCTAAATTAAAACAATAGAATAACACAAATAAAAATAAGATATACTATCAATTTTTAACAATAATATTTAAAAATTAACGAACCAGAGAATTGATTTGAAAAAACTCAATCTTAGTTTATATTTATAAATTATTTTTGATCGTTATATTATATTAAATATATAAATAATGAAGAAAATCTCTAGTGATCTCTTTGAACTTCTATATATATACTGACATATCAAGAGTAATAGTATTCATATACTGGCCGTTATATAATTTTTGATATGCATATTCTGGACCGAATAAGACATTGTTATCAAAATATGCTCTGTTGGCGTTAACAATAAACTGCTCTTTTACCCCTGAAGTAGTTGGTCCAGCATTTATAGGAGATGTTGCTAATATAGTCATTGGTACATCTGCTGCATTATATGACTGACCATATGAAAGACCGAAACTGGTATTTCTACCACCTAATACTAACGAGTAGTTAGCCGCGCCATACCAAGCTCCTGTAAGCACATTATCACCAGTACCATTAAAATCTGCTGCGTTTGTAGTAGTTGACCAGCCTGCTCCTAAGTTTAGGAATCCTCCTAATAGTCCATAAGTTACGTTGGCATCGACGTTAAACGCCCCTATTGTTGTTGCTGATGAAAGACCTTCATTTGTTAAGAAATCACTTAATGAACTATTACCTGCACCTGCCATATTATAAACGTAACCAACATTAAATGCTCCAATTAGATTTTCTGTCCAGCTATCTACATAGAATAAGCCTGCTGAGAAATCCGCTGTCTGATCATCAGTACCAAATACTGAAATGTTAGCGTTCCATACTTGATCCTTATAGTTTACAGAAACGTTAGTTACTTTATCTGGAGCCAAGAAAGATGTAATACCTGAAGTCCAAGGACCACCACCACCATATGTACCAACAGATAGTTTACTTCTACCTGCTGTCACAAAGAAAGGCGATGTATCTAAGTTACCAAATATTACAAAAGCATTACCTAATCCAAAAGTCCCTGACTCACTTGTATCAAAGTCAAACTGCGCTGTCACATAGTGGCCAAGGTTTGATAAGAAAAATAACTTAGCATTTGTTAAATAAATATTCTCACCCGTTGCTGATAACGTACTAGCACCATTGTTATAGCTAGCAACATTGCTAGTACCCCACCAAGCTTGAGCATCTGCTTCAATAAAACCACCAAAGAAAATCATATAATCATCAAATTTCTCTCTTTGTCCCAATAACGTTGAGGCAAAAAGGTTTGATGAAATCTGTCCGATAGGGATACTGTTGTTACCTGAGTACGAACCTAGGAAAGTAACCTGACCTTGAGTTGTAATTGCTGGAGCACCACCAACGTCAATACCACCAGTTGAGTTAAATACTCCCCCCAAAGATTTATTACCCAAATCAATAATTGAATTACTTGAGTTAACATTCTCCATAATATCTGAAGCAGTTTGTCCTCCAACCAATGTTTGACTTAGATCACCACCTGTTATTTCTTGAGGAGTATTTGGCTCATTATTATATACTTTTGTACTATACGTCGCAAATTGTGAGCTACCTCCGGACATATTATTAATTTGGCCTTTTTGTGCTTTTATTTGCTGTAATTGTCCCTGTAATTGCTGCACCTGCTCTTGTAACTTAAGCAAAAGCTCTTTTTCATTAATATTCTGAGAGCTAGAATTTTGACTAGGTGATTGTGATGTTGTTGAGCTTGCATCTTTAGAATCATTAGCTGTTGAAGTATTAGAAGTATTATTAATATTTTGGTCTCCAATACTAACAGCTCCTAACGGTCCCCCTTGAGAAACTACATCAGGAGAGCTTTCTGAGTAACCAAAATCAGCACATATAAGTATATAACTAATTAAAATAAAGCTTTTCTTCAACTTTTGTACCACAATCGCGTTTCCTCAAAATATAAGTAATAAAATAAACTCTACGAGTTTTCTGCTATAAACTATAGTTTAACCAAAATTTTGTTTGATATAATATATCATCATTTAGCTATTTATATTTAAGAAAATAGTTTACTAAGCATGCTCATACAACAGCCATACTTAAAGCGATTCTCTTAAATACATAGTAAAAACAACAAATCATTCACAAACAAGGTCTTCATTGAATATAGCAACCAGAGAAGACATTTCTTTTTATATTTTATAACTTAGATGTTTTATATGTCAACATGAATTTATTTAGATTATCTTATAAAAGATATATTTTTATAGATTCATATTTTTTTAATTTTTGATTTAGATTGTATGCAGTATATTTTAAAAAAACAGAAGAAATCTAACCATTAGTAAAACAAATAACTTTTACCAACATCAAGATAAAGCCCTTAAAGAAAATATAAATACTTTATATGTATACCGACATATCAAGAGTAATCGTATTCATATGTTGTCCATTATATAATTTTTGATACGAATATTCTGGTCCAAATAAGACGTTATTATCAAAATAAGCTCTGTTTCCACTTATAATAAGCTGATCTTTTATCCCTGAAACAGATTTACCACCATTTATAGGGTCTGCGGACATGCTCATTGGAATATCAGCAGCATTATATGATTGACCATATGAAACACCGAAACTGGTATTTCTACCACCTAGCACTAATGAATAGTTAGCTGCTCCATACCATGCCCCAGCTAGAGAATTTCCATTACCAGCACCATTAAACTCTTCTGAGTTTGTTGTTGTTGCCCAACCAGCACCAATGTTTAAGAAACCTCCCCACAAACCATACGTCAAGTTACCATCAACGTTAAATGCGCCTATTGATGTTGATGTTGAAAGACCTTGATTTGTTATAAAACCGCCTAATGAACCATTACCTGCACCAACCATATTATAAACATAACCAACGTTAAATGCGCCAATTAGATTTTCTGTCCAACTATCTGCATAAAATACTGCAGTAGAGAAATCTGCTGTCTGATCACCTGCTCCGAAGACAGAAACGTTAGCGTTCCACACCTGACTCTTATAGTTTACAGAAACATTTGTAACTTGGCTTGGTGCTAACCAATCAGTCATACCAGAGGTCAATGGACCACCACCACCAAATGAGCCAACAGACAACTTACTTCTACCAGCTGTTACAAAGAAAGGAGATGTGTCTAAGTTACCAAATATTACAAAGGCGTTACCCAAACCAAAATTACCTGATTCATCCGTATCAAAGTCAAATTGAGCTGTTACATAATGACCAATATTTGATAAGAAAAATAGTTTAGCAGCTGTCAAGTAAATATTCTGACCATTTCCTGATAAATAAGTCTTAGCATTCGAATTATATGCAGTATTATTGCTACCCCACCAAGCTTGAGCATCTGCTTCAATAAGGCCTCCAAAGAAAATCATATAATCATTAAATTTTTCTCTTTGTCCTAATAATGTTGAGGCAAAAAGACTCGAGCCAATCTGTCCAATAGGAATACTGTTGTTACCAGAGAATGAACCCAAGAAGGTAATTTGACCTTGAGTTGTAATTGCTGGAGCACCACCAACGTCAATCCCACCACTTTGGTTAAACACGCCGCCTAGAGCTTTATCACTCAAATCAACTATTGAACTACTTCCATTGACATTTTCCATAATATCTGAAGTACTTGCCCCACCAATCAAAGTTTGGCTTATATCCATTCCTTGAGAAGAATTAGGCTTATTGCCATATACTTTCTTACCATATGTAACAAACTGAGAATCTCCTCCAGACATATTATTAACACTACTACTTTGTGCTTTTATTTGCTTTAACTGTCCTTGTAACTGCTGAACCTGTTGCTGTAACTTTAATAAAAGCTCTTTTTCATTAATATTCTGAGAACTAGAGTTTTGACTAGCTGATTGTGACCCTGTTGCACTGCTTGATGTACTAGCTGCTGAGGTGCTATTAATATTTTGCTGTCCAATACTGACTGCTCCTAACGGCCCTCCTTGAGAAACTACACTAGGAGAGCTCTCTGAATATCCAAAACCAGAACAAACTAATATGCTACCCATTAGAATACAGCTCTTTTTAAATTTCCCTATCACGATCACGCTTCCTCAAAATTAAAAAAAAATTAAACAAATATTAATGTTTTATGATTCTAGCATGAGAAAATTTGCATTTTCAATAGATTTTACAGTAGATAAATAATATAAATTTTAGACTGTTAATATTTTATATAATTTATTAAAAGTTAAAAAAGAATTAAATAAGCATTTAAATAAAATAATATTTTTAAAGATATTTTTTCAATGAGTTATATACAAAATAGATATTTAATCTGATGATTTTTTATAGAATATTTTGAGAAAAATTAAACTTACTTGATATTAAATTGGCATGTACGGTGCATATGTAGGTGTCCATGAAGATAGATTTATTAATCTATCAATTTCATCATCAAGCTCATTTGGTGTTAGATCTTCTAAATCAATATCAACACCATGAACATTCTCGAGTATGGCTTGCTTAGCTACGGCTCTCGTTATTTCTTTAGACACCCCAACCAAATCCGAAATATTTGCTAATAATGGTTGTGTTATATCTTCATGAATCACCATTGGAGATAAATCACTCAGCTTGTAACAAGCTGCTCTAATCATACCATTAGTTAAAGTTTTCGCATGAACAGCAACAGATCCTAAACCTAATCCAGGGAAAATAAATGCATTATTCCCTTGCGATATTCTATATTCTCTACCATTATACTCAACATCTGCAAAAGGACTTCCTGCCGCTATTAATGCTTTTCCTTCTGTCCACTTGATAATATCTTCAGGCAAAGCTTCGCAAAGAGCTGTTGGATTTGATAATGGCATTATAATAGGATAGTTATTGCATTCAGCCATTGTTTTAATTATTTCTTCTGTAAATGATCCTGGCTGGCCTGATGTTCCGATTAAAATATCTGGCTTCGAGTTTTTAACAGTTTCTGCTAATGTTATATGCTCGAAATCTTCAACATCCCAACTATCTATTTCAGCACTTGTTTTAACAAAAAGTTTCTGTTCTGGAGTGATTCTTTTCGCTCTTAGCTTATCACAGATCAAGCCATATCTATCAACCAGATAAATACTCTTTCTAGCTTTCTCAATACTAATACCTGCTCTATCGGCTATCACATCTGCAAGTTGTCTTGCAATACCACAACCTGCGCTACCTGCTCCAAAGATTACTATCTTAAGATCACAGATTCCACCAATTGCTTGTTCTTCTGTCAATTCTCCTGAGTTAACTCTTATAGTCATTGCTGTCTTAATTGCCGCAATACAGTTCGCTGCAGCTACAATTCCTGTACCTTCAATATCATCGTTAAATGTACATAATCTTTCTTTATATTTCTCTAGGATACGAGTAGCATTATCTCGACCTAGATCTTCCCAATGTAAAAATACGTTAGGAAATCTTGCTTTAACCTGTGTGACAAACTCTTCAATAAATTCATCATACGTCTCACCTGAAACTCTTGGTAAACGAACACCTAGATAACCAGGAGCTGCAAGTAGATCATCATTATTTGTACCCATATCAAGCTGAACAGGTAAAACTCTAGCTGGATCTATACCACTAGCTGCAACATAAACCATAATTTTACCAATACTGATATTCATACCACCAATACCCTGATCGCCTATACCAAGAACTGCTTCACCATCTGTCACAAGAACTAAGTCAATACTATTATATTCATATCTTTCTAAAATTCTTGAGATATATCTCTTATGGTTAATAGATATAAAAAGACCACTTTGTTTTCTAAATGAACTACTATATTTCTGTACAGCCTCACCCACTGTTGGAGTATATATAATAGGCATTATCTCTTCTAAGTTCTCACGAACAAAGTGATAAAATAAAGTTGTATTTAGATCATGTAGTCTATTTAAGAAAACATACTTTTCTAATGAGTTTGGTTTTAGATCAAGTTGCTTTCTAACTCTTGCAGCTTGTTCTTCTAAGCTTTCAACCTTCTCTGGAAGATAACCAAGAATATCAAATGCCAATCTTTCTTCTTGACTAAAAGCAACATCCTTGTTTAAAACCCTATTATTGAGTAGTTGCCTACCTGTGAGATTAGTTTCAATTGCAAAAACTTTACCACTTTTATTTCGTAATTTTCTTATTCTCTTTACACGTCTTTCCATGGCCCAACCGCTTAAAAATATTCCACAAAAATATAATACAAAACTTCTAACTAATAAGTATCTAACAGTAGTTGCTTTTTTTCAACAAAAAATGAATACTATTAAGTTATTATATCCTTTAAAAAAATAGCTTAAAATCTTCTTTTTATAATGAAAATTATCACAAACTTTAAAAAAATCAAAAACTCAGAACCTACTGCCGTAGCTATTGGATCATTTGATGGTGTTCACTTAGGCCATCAAGCAATTATAAAAAAACTGGCTTCTATTGCTGAGAAAAACCAACTAAAGCCTTATGTTTTATTTTTTGAACCATTACCAAAAGAATTTTTTCTTAAAGAAAATTCTCCTACTAGAATCTATGACTTTAGAAACAAAGCTATAAATTTACATCAACTAGGTTTAGAAAATATAATCTGTCAAAAATTTAACTCTAACTTTGCAAATATCGAAGCAGAGACCTTCATCACGGATTACTTAATAAAGAAATTAAATATAAAACATATTATTGTTGGTGATGATTTTAAATTTGGTAGAAAACGCAAAGGTGACTACGATCTTTTAAAAAAATTCTCAATAAAATATGATTTTAAAGTTGATAAAGTTTCTACTTTAAACCTAGATAACCATCGTATTAGTAGCAGTCAAATACGTCAAGCTATTGCTGAGCATGATCTAGAGCAAGTCAATAAACTTTTAGGAAGATCTTTAAAAATTAATTCAAGGGTTATACATGGGCAAAAAAATGGTAGAAAAATTGGTTTTCATACAGCAAACCAAAGATTACCAAAGAACTCTGCTCTTAAAGGCGTATTTCTTACAAAAGTCTATTTCGATGATAGTAATGAATATTTCTATGGCATTTCTAATGCTGGAACTAGGCCTACTGTAGACGGAAAAAATAATCTTCTAGAAACACATATATTTAATTTTGATAGAGATATCTATGGCAAGCACATTACTACAGAAATCATAGATTTTATTAGAGAGGAAAAAAAGTTTAAATCTTTTGAAGAGTTAAAATCGCAAATCTCCCAAGACATTAAAACAGCAAAAAGTTTAATAAGTACATTGTAGGCTATTAACATAACTATCTTTGTACATTATAATTTGTGCTTAAGTAATTTTTTAAAATTCTCAACATTAACTATTTTAAATACCTAAGGAATACAGATGAGTGACTATAAAGACACATTAAACCTTCCAAAAACATCTTTCTCAATGAAAGGTAATTTAGCCAATAAAGAGCCAATGATTCTTAATAAGTGGGAAAAACAAGGTATTTATCAAAAAATTAGAGAACACTTTGCTGGGCGTAACAAATTTGTTCTACATGATGGTCCTCCATATGCAAACGGAAGTATTCATGTTGGTCACGCAGTAAATAAAATTCTAAAAGATATAATTGTAAAATCTAAAACGTTAAGCGGCTATGATGCTCCATACATCCCAACATGGGATTGTCATGGTTTACCAATAGAACTACAAGTTGAGAAAAAACATGGCAAGGCTGGTCAGAAAATCTCTGAAGACTCCTTTAGAAAAGAGTGTCGCAAATATGCAAAACAACAAGTTGAAATACAAAAGAAAGATTTTAAACGACTTGGTGTTTTAGGTGAATGGGAGCAGCCATATTTAACTATGGATTTCAGCTATGAAGCCAATATGATTAGAACTCTAGCTAAAATAGTAGAAAATGGTCATTTAAGCAAAGGTTTTAAACCTGTTCACTGGTGTACTGAATGTGGTTCAGCACTAGCTGAGGCTGAAGTTGAATATGCAGATAAAGTATCTCCTGCTATTGATGTTAAATTTAAAATAAAAGATCAATCTAAATTAGCCGAAGCATTTGGGCTAGGCTCTTTAAACCATGATGCATTTGCTATCATTTGGACAACTACCCCTTGGACTTTGCCTGCAAACCAAGCTATAGCTGTTCGTAATGATCTAAATTACAGTCTAATAAAAGTAGATGATTTTTATATAATCCTTGCTGAAAATTTAGTAGAACAGACATTAAAAAGATACGCTATAGAGAATGCTAATGTAGTAGCCTCTACTAGTGGTGAAAATTTGATAGGAATCATAGCAGAACATCCTTTTTATAATCGTCATGTACCAATCTTACATGGAGATCATGTAACAGATGACTCTGGTACAGGTATGGTTCATACAGCTCCTACACATGGTGTTGAAGATTTTACTTTAGGTAAAGAGCACAACTTATCTATGGAGATTTTTGTTAAAGGAAACGGTTGCTATAGTGAAAATACTAAATTATTTGCAGGCGAATTTATCTTTAAAGCTAATGATAGAGTTGTTGAACTTTTAGGCGAAAAGAAACGCCTAATGAATTTTGATAAAATCAAGCATAGCTACCCTCATTGCTGGCGCCACAAAACACCACTTATGTTTAGAGCTACTCCACAATGGTTTATAAGCATGGAGAAAGAAGGCCTACGTGATAAAGCTTTAGAAGCTATCAAAGAAACTAACTGGGCGCCTAGCTGGGGCCAAGCTCGTATAGAAGGAATGGTTAAAGATAGACCAGACTGGTGTATATCACGTCAAAGAACATGGGGTGTACCTCTACCTTTATTTATTCATAAGGAAACAGAGGAGCTACATCCAAATACTCTTGAAATACTTCATAAAGTAGCTGAGAAGATAGAAAAAGGTGGTATTGAAGCATGGTTTAATGCTGATGATAGCGAGTTCATATCAGAAACAGATAAATATAAATCTGTAAAAGATACTCTAGATGTATGGTTTGATTCTGGCTCATCTAGCATGTGTATTCTAGATATTGACAAGCGCTTAAGCTACCCTGCTGACTTATATCTAGAGGGTTCTGACCAACATCGTGGCTGGTTCCAAACATCTCTATTAGTTGGCATATCAGCTAAAGGCAGCCAACCATATAAAGAAGTATTTACCCACGGCTTTGTTGTTGATGAACATGGCCGTAAGATGTCTAAATCTTTAGGAAATGTAACATCTCCACAAGATATTTATAATACACTTGGCGCTGATATTTTACGTCTATGGACAGCATCAACTGACTATAAGAGTGAAATGGCCGTTTCTGATCAGATTCTAAAGAGAACTGCTGATACTTATCGCAGATTACGTAATACAGCTAGATTTTTATTATCCAACTTAAGTGGTTTTAATCCTGAAACAGATATTATTGAATTTGATAAATTAGTTAAGCTAGATCAATGGGCTATAGCTAAAACTAAAGAGTTCCAAGATAAAATCATAGACGCTTACGAAAAGTATCAGACTCATACAGTAGCTCAATTGATACATCACTTCTGCTCTGTTGAAATGGGAAGCTTCTATCTAGATATTATTAAGGATAGACAGTACACTGCTAAAACTGATGGACACCCTCGTAAATCTGCACAAACAGCAATATATCATATTGTTCATGCATTAGTTAGATGGATGGCTCCAATACTATCATATACAGCTGATGAAATATGGGAGGCTGTCCCAAAAACAACCGAGCTACCAATACAACTATGTGAATGGTATACAGAATTAAAATCATTTGACTCAAATGATGAGCTAGATCTAAACTTCTGGACACAAATTCAAGAAATACGTTCTGAAGTAAATAGAGTACTAGAGATCAAGAGAAACGAAGACATTATTAAAGCATCTCTAGAAGCACAAATAACTTTGTACGCAGATGAAGAAAAATACAATCTTCTTAATAAACTTCAAAATGAGCTTAGATTCTTATTAATATCTTCTAAGGCAAACTTAAGACCTATCGAAGAAAAATCTGGAAGTTCGACAGAAGCTCATATCCCAGGGTTATTTATTGATATAAATAAAATTGAAGAACCTAAATGTGAAAGATGTTGGCATCGCAGCTCAACAGTTGGTCAAAATGATCAATATCCAGACATATGTAGTCGTTGTGTTGAGAATATTACAACAGAAACTGGAGAATCTCGTGAATTCGCTTAAACCTAAATTGAAGTATTTTATTCTAGCAATTATTATTATAATTGCTGATTTATACACTAAGCACCTCGCTAATACTTCTCTAGAGTTCGCGCAACCACTTAAGATAACTAGTTTTTTTAACTTTACTCTTTTATATAATCACGGCGCTGCTTTTAGTCTTCTAAGCAATAGTCAAACATCATGGCAAATGGTAATGTTTTCAATAATTTCATTTGTCGCAGCAGTAGTTCTTATTTATTTAATTATCAAGCAACCCGCTGAAGCAAAGCTGAACTTATTTTCTTTTTCACTAATCTTAGGTGGTGCTTTAGGTAATTTCTATGATCGTGCTTTTAGAGGATATGTAATTGATTTTTTAGATTTTCATATTGGAAATTATCATTGGCCATCATTTAATATTGCTGACTCAGCCGTTACATGTGGAGTGATATTACTAATATTAGCATCCTTATTTAATAAGAAGAAATCATAAAGTCTGTTTATAATCATTATAAAACTCACGAGCTTTAAACTTATTTCCTCCATAAGAGATATTATAAACAGTTTGCTGTAAACGAGTATTTTGTTGCATTAATACTCCTATATATTTAAGATCGGGCATAGGTTTATTAACCTCTGCAATTACAGTTGCTGTCAAAGGAAGCTTCTCATTGGACATAATTGTATAACCATTATTCTTTAAAAAGCTTACAAGCTTGTCATATCTTTTATCAAAATCATTACTTCCATTAAGATTAATCACTTGGTCTGGATAATTTGCAACCAAGAAATCAACCCCTGCAACACTGTTTGTGTGCTTTGAGTATTTAACAGGTTGAACTTCACTATATCTAGTTAACTTTTTGTAATGATCAATATTATCTTGTATACCATCTTCTACATTAGTACAAGAGCTTACTAACAATAATACTACACACAAACCTAAAATCTTCTTATTCATTTTCTTTAAAAGCAATATACTAATGTTTAACAATTATAACGGCAATGCTCTTTTTTTAATATACCTATCAATCCAAACTTAATAAATAAAAGCTTTTCACTTATGATTTAAATTATTTATAATAAAGCATCAAAATCAAAGATAGTAATTTATTCAATAAATGTCAAAAGCTGCAAACACCAAACGCTGGATACAAGATCATACTTCTGATTTTTATGTTAAACAAGCAAACAAATTAGGCTATCGCAGTAGAGCAAGCTTCAAAATTCTTGAGATACAAGATAAATATAAGATTTTCAAACCAGATATGTTTGTAGTTGATCTTGGGGCTGCACCAGGAGGATGGTCTGAGCAGATAGTAAAATACATTGGGCATAATGGAAAACTTATAGCTTTAGACCTATTAGATATGGCCCCAATAGCTGGTGTTAATTTTATACAAGGTGATTTTTCAAGTGATGAAACTTATGAAAAGTTAAATCAACTAGTTAATAATCAAAAAATTGATTGTATAGTATCGGACATGGCCCCAAATCTAAGTGGAAACAAAACTTCCGACCAAGCAAGATCAATATATCTTTTAGAGCTAGCCTTAGATTTTGCAGATACAAACCTTAAAGCAAATGGAAAATTTGTGGCAAAAGTTTTTCAAGGGCAAGGTAGTGATGAATATTTAAAACTAGTTAAAGAATCTTTTAGCAAAGTAACTCAATTCAAACCCAAATCATCAAGATCAAAATCAAGAGAATTTTATATAGTAGCTGATGGCTTCAACGGATAGGTATTTCATTCAGATAGCTCTTCATAGCTAAAATGTCCTCTAAACCAAATAAACAGTCTCTTCTAAAAAAAAGTAAATATCATAATATACAAATACAGCAAAACTTATAAATAATCAGATGAAAAATACTAAACATATATTTATTTGCCTTATTGGAATTATTCTAATAGCATCTATTTTAAGAGCTCCTATTACATCAATATCACCACTACTTACAAACATTGTTGATACTGTTAATATTTCTTCCGTAATAGCAGGACTATTAGTTAGCCTTCCATTATTAATTTTTGCAACATTATCACTATTTATATTTTCTTTCGCAAAGAAACATTCTCTAGAAGTAAGCCTAATGATATCTATAGTATTAATAACTCTTGGCATATTAATACGTTCATATATTAATATATACACAATGTTTTTAGGTACTATTATTATTGGTATTGGTATAACGGTATCTAACGTTCTTATGCCAGTATTTATAAAACAAAAATTTCCAAATAATATCCCTATTATGATATCAATATATGGATTAATGATGGGGTTAGGATCTTGGCTAACTATTAGCTTAATGATACCAATTATGCATCTAGCACAAAAGCTCTCTTACTCAGGAAACTCTAGCTTAACACTAGCATTATCAAGTATTGCTATACTTAGCATAATAACTTTAATTATATGGCTACCCCAGCTCAAAAATAAAACTTTATTACCAAAAAATAATAACTTTACAAATCTTCATAGCCACATCTGGAAATCTAAGATTGCATGGCAAATAAGTATATTTCTATCATGTAGTGGTGTACTTATGTATACTCTTTCGACATGGATTCCTTCTATTCTAGAAAACCAAGGATATTCTATTCAAGGTGCTGGTTATTTAGCAGGATTATTTCAAATGTCATCGAGCCTACCCGTATTAATAATAACTCCACTTATGAGAATATTAAAAAACAAAAATATTATTACTTTACTATTTGCATTATGTAATTTTTTAGGAATCTTATTTCTTTTACTTAATATATTTACCTTTATTGCAATTGTAATATTAGGGATAGGAGTTGGTGGTGCATTTATGGTCAGCTTAATATTAATAGGCACTAGAACTAGTAATACACAACTAGCAGCTGTCCTTTCTGGAAAATCTCAGTCGATAGCCTACATATTAGCTGCTTTAGGTCCAATTGTAACAGGTCTATTCCATCAAATAACTTCAAGCTGGGAGATACCTCTTATTATCTGTATTTGCGTATCAATAGTTATGTTAATTTTCTCACTTTTTTGTTGCAAACCCAGAAAAAATAACTCTAGATAATGTTTAAAAAACATACTAACAATAACTTTTAATATATTTTTTAGGAGAGCACTTAAAAACTCTTTTAAAAAAAGTAACAAAAGTACTTGTTGATTCATAACCCAAATATTCTGACACCCAATCTACTGAATAACCCTCATATAACTTTTGTAATGCTACAACAATATGCAACTGCTTTTTCCAATCACTAAAATTCATCCCTATATTTTTTTTAATTTTCCGTGCCAAAGTTTTACTACTAACTGAGCACTCACAAGCCATATCAGATATATATTTATACTTTGTTGGTTTACTAAGCCATTCGAGAGCTACTTCTTGTAAAATCTTTTCTGAAGGTAAAGAAAAATTATAAAATGTTGGCAACATTTTTGATAGTTGATTAACCAAAACACTAGCTATTTTTTGATTTTCAAAATTCAATTGATCCAAAACTCTCTGTTGTGATAAATATAAAATCAACTCTCTTATTAAAGGAGATATGTACAATACACAAGCTTTCTTCGGCATATTAGCAAGCATCGACTTATCTACAAAAGTCATACACATTTCACCACCTTTCGTTATTAGATTACTATGATAAATATAGCTGGGAATCCATAATGCACTACCTAAAGGTACTGCCCAAATCTTAGATTCAACATTTGACTGAATAAGTCCTTTAGTTGGTAATATTAACTGTGCTTTAGAATGACTATGATATTCAGACTCTTCATTGCAGTCTTTAATTTGAGATTTTAATACAATTAAAGCATTTGGGTAACTTTCGGGATCAAAATCAGTAGTTAAGATGTCTTTTAACATAAACAAACTAAAACTATTAGGAAATATATAAAATTTTATATTATCCGCGCTCTATATAAAATATTATTTAATAAGTATATTTATTTAAAAATCTAACATTCACTACAAATATCTCTAGCACTCAATCAAGTCTCAATAATTGAGCCAATATTACTAAAGAGATTAAAGAATAAACAAAGTATAGAGAAATGTATTTAAAGTAGAAGACTTATAGGTTACTTAGTTGGTTGGTTTACTTGCTGAGCTGTAGTCTTAGCAGAAGCATCTGGCTTATCAGAACTAAACATAGATACTCTTCTATCATGACGACGGTCTAATCTATTTTTTCTTAATGGTGATATAAATTCACGTGATGTTCTAGGATTATTGTTAGCTGCTTTTGCATCATTCACATTTGCTTTTTGTTCTGCTACAGGATTATTAGTTGCTGGAGGCTGTGGTTGTTCACTACTAGCATCTGCAAAAGACACTCCTACTAACATTATTGATACTAAGCTTGTAGCTGCTATTTTTCTAAAGATATTCATACAATTCTTCCTTTTTTATATTTTAAAACTTAACGTAACCATACTATTTATAAATATGTCCGTACTTTTCTCTATCTTTTCCCAAACTGTACTAACATATCAATTCTAATAGTAATTTGATTGTACTCTTGATTATAGAAATATGCAAAAACAATTTTGAAAATATTATTTATTAATATCTAAAACTATTAATAAATAATACATGACTTGTGAAAATAAATAGAGGTAATTATTTAAAATTGAATATTAGACATTATGCTTCCACAACTCAAACATTCTATTAGCGACAACCTTATTAGCTTTTGCTGTGGGATGACAGTAGTCCCAACATAGATACTTCTCTGGATCTCCTATAATTTCTATATCATATTGAATATTGCCTAATGAATCTGCACCACCATAACTATCTATACAAGCATCTGTAACATTTTCAAAACCATATTTCATTGGACTATCTATACAGTCATTTAATAGTGTAAAGAAATCAAAAAGTTTAAGGTTTACAGCTGGAAAAAGCATCTGCAGATCAGCCACTCGATTCCTTAATAACCCGTTCTGCAAATTAATATTTAATTGTAAATAAGACTTAAAGAATTTACCTACCCAATTAGACAAATATTCTTTATACCCAGGAGCTCTTGTAACATCTGGAATATTCCAAACTATTATATTTTTTGCACCCATGCCAATAGCTTTTCTAAGTATTTTTCGTAAGTCTCTAGCGACTCTAAGTTTTGCTGTTAAATTTATATAAGGTATCTCATTATAAACGGTAAACATAAAATTATTCGCTCCACCATTTATAACAACCATGTCATCATCAGCAAATCTTCCTTCTTCATTTTCAAATCTTGCTAATTGATCAGATACCGCAAATGAATGATGCTTAAGTAAAGATGATGGATTAGGGCCGTGTGTTAGTGCGCCACCTATTGCATAATTCTTATGCTTTACTTCTTTAGAGTTTTGCTCTTTAGCAATTAATTCAGCTAAATATTCAGTAGAAACAAAACCATTGGAAAATCTTCCATCAAAATAAGGCTTACCTGGTATATCAAGAGTTTTGATAATATTACCATTATCTAAAAGACTATCACCAAAAACTACAAGTCTATTTATATTCATTTTATTTATTTAATCCTTATACTCAAAAAAATTGACCATCCAATAAGCCATTATTAAGCTATTATCTCTTATTCTTAAACTCTCTAAAGCGTGCTGAAATTCGTTTTTGATATCATCTTGATATTCTTTTATCAATGCATGATTATGAACCTTTAACATCTCTGGATGTGCTTGAATCCCTAAAATATGATTATTTATACAGAACATTTGCACCTTGCAGTAATCACTTGTACTTATAAGCTCAGCATCTTTTGGTAATTCTACAACCATATCTTGATGATAAAATAATAAACTTAAATAACTATGAAATGGCTTCATCCAAGCTTTTTTAGTTAAAATCTTGACATTCCGCACACCCACAGCAAATCCTTTGGGCCCCCTCTCAACTCTACCACCTAAAGCTTGAGCTAATATTTGATGCCCAAAACAAATTCCTATTATTTTCTTATTTTTATTATATAACTTAACTATTTCAGATTTTAGTCTAGTTATCCATGCTAGATTATCAAATGCTGTAGCTTTACTCCCTGTTATAATAAAACCATCATAAATATCGTAATCTTCCGGATACTCCTGTTCAGTTACATCAAAAATATCTAAATCAACTACAACAGATAATTTAAAAAATAAATTTGCAAACATATCTGGATAATTCCCCCCTGAAACTACTCTTCGATGCTCAGGTATATGATCTGTTTGTAAAATTGCTATTTTCATATTTTTTGTTTTTTATAACTATTTTATTAATGCTTCAAATAATATTTTTTTAAACTCTTCTGTAATTTCAAATGTATATGTATGTGCTTTACCACCTATACGTGAACCTTTTATTTTAAGTAGATTTTTATCTTTGCTTATATCTTTAATATTTATCACATCAGCTCTTGAATCATCTAGAATTTCAGCTTTACGCTTCCAATTATCTCTATATCTTGTAATTGCTGTACGATATGATCCTGAAATTTTATTTTCTAAAGCTTTTTTGACAAACTCTTGTGCTCCTTGAGGAATTTCTTCAGCAAATTTTTTTAATTCATAAAGAGTTCTTACGTCGTCAATAATTCCTTTTCTTGATAATTCTCTTATATTATCATCTGAATCAGATATCTTAAGACGCATTGAAATCCAACTATTATCTCTACCTAAGATCTTAGCAATATCAGATTTTTTCATCTGTTTATTATCTATTAAATCTTTTAAAGCATCAGCCTCCTCAAAAGGAGAAACACTTTCGCGTTGATCATTCTCCAAGAGCTGTAAAAGAACTATACTAGCATCAGACTCTTCTTGTCTAACTATACAAGGAATAGTTGTAAGACCTGCTTTTTGACTTGCTAAATATCTTCTCTCACCAGCTATTATATGATGTGAGCCATCATCTTTTTTAGTTGTGACAATAATTGGCTGAATTACACCATTTTCTTTTATGCTCTCTGCTAATGAGTCTATATTTTTAAAAGTCTTGCGCGGCTGATTTTTATCAGGTTGTACAATATTCAAAGGTAATTCAAAAAGTTGGCCTACTTTACTAGCCTGCTCATTTAATTCTTGCAGTTGCATAGCTCTAAGTATATCTTTTTTTTCTTGACCAACTGTATCATGAACTTTTTGATTAACTTTACGATTCATTAAAGATACTTTTTTAGCCATTATTCTCTCCAAAGAATTCTGCTATTTCCCTAGCAAGTTTTTTAACTTGTATATGAGCTTTACTTTGCTTTGCATATTCGCCAATATATAAACCCTCTGCTTCAGATTCGATAAACTTAACACTTTGAGAAACATACGCTTCAAAAAAGTTACCATCCTCTTCAAAGAAATCCATCAGACTTTTTGACATATTAGATTGCATTTGCACTCTATTTGCAAAAAACTTATATGGCTTATCTGCTGTCAATGCTAAGTCCTTAGCTTCAATAAGTCCTGATAGATCCATTCCACTTGGTGAGCAAGGGATAACAACCAAATCAGACAATAAAGCCGATTTTAAGGCTGCTGTTTGAAAGTTAGGAGGTGTATCAATAACAATATAGTCCAAGCCTGTTTTTAACTCAGCAACTTTCTCTCTGACACTCTTTTCATCTAGATTATAAACAAAACCATCAGAGTCATCATTCTTTGTCATCCACATATACGCATCAGGCTTATCTTTATCCATATCTATTATAGCTACTTTATAACCCAACTCTTTCAGTCCACAGGCAATATTTACAGCTGTAGTAGTTTTTCCTGAACCACCCTTTTGCTGTAGCAAAGAAATCACTTTTGCATTTTTTTGACTCATTTTTCAAAACCTTAAAATCTGTAACTTATTTTATTTATATAAAATACTTAAGGAATTATAGTCTATATTTGCCTGCTATAAAACCAACTTTTGTATATTAGCTATTGATAAGCGAGATGTTTTCTTATATTTTATAAGATCACTAACGAGTGTTTCAAATACTCTTTTTATAAAAAAATTATTTCTAAGGTTTAAAATGGCAAAAAATTTAGTAATTGTAGAGTCTCCAGCAAAAACAAAGACTATAAAAAAATATTTAGGAAAAGACTTTGATATCCTAGCATCTTTTGGACATGTGCGTGAAATACCATCAAAAGATACTTCAATAGATGTTAACGATAATTTCAAAATTAAATTCACCACTAGTGATCGAAGTAAAAAACATTTAGATGCTATCAAAAAAGCTGCTAAAAATGCAGATAGTATTTATCTAGCTACGGATCCAGATAGAGAGGGTGAAGCAATATCTTGGCATGTTAAAGAAGTCTTAAAAAACGCACATCTCCTTAAAGATAAAAATGTCTATAGAATTAGCTTTAATGAAATTACAAAATCTGCTGTTACCAATGCCATAGAAAATCCAAAAGAGCTTTCTATGGATTTAGTAAATGCCCAAAAAGCACGTCAAGCTTTAGATTTTCTAGTAGGCTTTAACTTATCTCCGTTATTATGGCGTAAAATTACAAGTGGTTTATCTGCAGGAAGAGTTCAAAGTCCAGCACTAAGAATGATTGTTGAACGTGAGATTGAGCGTGAAAGCTTTGTAAAAAAAGATTACTGGAGCTTAACAGCAGATACGTTTAAAAAGAAAAAAATTCTTGCTAGTCTGATTGAGTTTGACAATACAAGGATTGAACAATTTAGCTTTACAAAAGAAGATGATGCAGATAGTGCAAAATCTACTATTTTAAAGGATGCTAATGGATTTTTAATTGTCGATGGAATTACTGAGAAAAAAACTCGAAGAAACCCTTATCCTCCATTTATAACATCAACATTGCAACAAGAAGCTTCTAAAAAGCTAGGCTTTACTGCAAAAAGAACAATGTCTACCGCTCAAAAACTATATGAAGGTATAGATCTTGGAAATGGTGAATCTGTTGGTCTTATTTCATATATGAGAACTGATTCAACAAATCTCTCTAATGACGCTCTAAATGATATTAGAAGCTTTATTGAGTCAAAATATGACAAAGACATGCTTCCGGCAAATCCTAGAGTTTTTGGTAAAAAATCACAAAATGCTCAAGAAGCACACGAAGCTATTAGAATAACAGCTGCCGAAAGAACACCTGAGTCAATCAAACAACATCTAACAGCTGATGAATATAAATTATACAGCTTGATATATAGCAGAACTATTGCTTGTCAAATGAAGCATGCTACATTAAATAGCACTTCTGTTGACTTGATTACAGAAAACAATAAACACAAGTTTAGAGTTACTGGAACTGTTATTGTTGATGCAGGATTCTTAAAAATCTACAATGTTGAAAAAGATGAAGATGATAAAGACTCAGATGATGAAATAACTTTACCTAAATTTGAAAAAGGTGAAAAAATAAAACTTAATGATGTAATTGTCAAAGCACATTCAACAGAGCCTCCTCCTCGTTATACAGAAGCGTCTTTAGTAAAAGCATTAGAAAAATATGGAATTGGACGTCCCTCAACCTATGCAACTATTATCTCAACACTACAACAAAGAGAATATGTTGAAATTGAAAAACGTCGCTTTATACCAATAGATAAAGGTCGAATTGTAAATAAATTCTTAACAGAATACTTTAGAAAATATGTCGAGTATTCTTATACAGCAGGATTGGAAAAAGAGCTTGATGAGATTGCAAATCACAAGAATGATTATCTAAATGTTTTAAATAGTTTTTGGCATCCCTTTATTGAAAGAATAAATAAAATTTCGGAGGATGTTTCACGTAAAGATGTAGTTACAGAAGAGCTTGATGAAGATTGTCCTGAGTGTGGCAGTAAACTATCTTCTCGCCTAGGTAAGAATGGTAGATTTATTGGTTGCACAAACTACCCAACTTGTAAATATACTCGCCGTGTCGATAATGATGGCAAAGAAATTGAAAAAGAAGAGCCTACTGTTGTTGAAGGTAGAAAATGCCCAGAATGTGAATCAGATTTACATATCAAACAAGGACGCTATGGTAAATTTATAGGCTGTTCTAACTATCCAAAATGTAAACATATGGAACCACTAGAAAAACCTAAAGACACTGGAGTAATTTGCCCTAAATGCAATAAAAACCATATTGTTGAGAAGAAGTCTCGTAAAGGTAAAGTTTTTTATGCCTGTTCAGGATTCCCTAAATGTAAAAATGCTTACTGGTACCCACCAATAAAAGAGCCTTGTCCAAAATGTAACTCCCCTATACTTTTACATAAGACAACTAAAAAAGATGGCGAACAAAAAGCATGTCCTAATACAGAATGTGATTATGCTGTGCCTTTTGAAGATAATAGATAATAACTCTTTGCTAACTAGTTTTATATAAAACTTTTGAATATTATTTTTAGGGCTGTCCTAGATAAATTTACTTTAAACTCTCTCTAACCCAGTGTCTAATTAGCTTTAGCTGTTCCTTAGAATC
>NZ_JAWUZH010000038.1:0-21675 GCF_036281795.1 Francisella sp. 19S2-4 | reverse complement strand
AAGGCTAAGTTTTTACTAAAAATAGCAAAAATATTCCTATTCATAGAAATTGAAAGATTTATTCAACAGTCTTTATATTGTAAAATCGATTGAATTGGAAAAATAGATATAAAAAAACCAGCTCAAGGCTGGTTTTAATATTTTTGAATCCAATAAAAGTAAAATTATACTTTCTTGATTCCGCCAAATCTCTTCTTGAATTTGTCAACACGACCAGCAGTATCAACGATTCTTTGCTTACCAGTATAGAATGGGTGACATTCTGAACAAATATCAATGTTCATAGCATCTTTACCAGAAGTTGATTTTGTAACGAAAGAGTTACCACAGCTACAAGTTACTGTTACTTCAGTATATTTTGGATGAATTTCTTTTTTCATTTTATTAATTTCCTTATTTTTATAATCTGACATCGCCACTTAGACTATTTCATCTAAGCACCACATCCTGTAGATAGAATAGCCTGAACATTCTATCCTAAGTTGTTCATAGTATCAAGCTTAATTAGAAGAAATATATTTTTCTCTTCTTACACTTTTAGGGCCAAATCCTGCATTTGTAAGGATTTCATAAGATTGGTCAATCATATTTGGATTACCACAAACATAAACAACATCCGTTTCTGGGTTTAGTCCTATTGTTTCAAACTGATTTTGTACATAACCAGAGACTTCATAATCTTTAAGATCTTGGTTTTCTCTACTTAGACAAAGTTTGAAATGGATGTTATCATGTTTTTTAGCAAATTCTATGAAGTCATCTTGATAAAGAGCATCTTTACGATATTGACAGCCAAGCAGTATATATATTTCAACATTGTCGGCTTTTTCTAAAAGTTCAGGGAACATTGCTTTATATGGAACTATCCCAGTACCTGTACCTACTAAAATAAGTTTGTTGATTTCTTCATCTTTCAAAACTAATCTACCTGCAGGTCCCATTGCATTTGCTTTGCCACCAATTTCCATGTTAAAGAATGTCTCAGAAGCAATACCACCTTTTACATAAGTGATACCTATTTCTAAAAGCATATTATTAGAAGGAAGAGAGCCTAAACTATAGCTTCTACGCTTTAGGTTACCTTCATCATCTGTTAGTAAAAATGTAATAAATTGCCCTGCGATAAAGTTAAGAGGTTTACCATCTGTTCTTTTGAAAACAAAATGCCTAACATTATCAGTAATATCTTTAAAAGAAACTAATTCAAGTTCAAATTTTTCTAATGCCATTTTATTTAAAACTAATATGTATATTTGTAACAGCTGTAATTGTATAATAATTTTATCTATATGATAAGTTTGTATTTGTAATATGCGGAAGATATTTAGAGTTTTGGGTATTTTATTCGTGTTTATACCTTCTTTAGCATTAGCAGAGATGACTCAGTCAGAGATTGATAAACTATATACAAAAGCTGTAGTTTTAGATGAAAAGCATTATACCTTTGATATTAAGCTCCCTGTTGACTCTACAGATGGATATAGATGGTTTATTATACCTTCAGATTATGATTATATAGATGATGTGGGTTATACACATGAAAGTGTAAATATTGAAAGCTCGCAATGGGGAGGTATGGATAATTTTAAGTTGAAGCTTACTAAGAAATTTAGAAAAGTGCCTTATAAAATTGTTTTACATTTTGAATGTTTTCGACCATTTGAGAGTAATCCGCAAATTTTGAAGAAAGATATAGTAGTTTTATCGATATTGAATTAGGGAAAATATTTATGAAAAAAATATGTTTATTAATATTTAGTTTATTTACTGTGATAACAGTATATGCAACAGGTGATTGTGGCGATAAAAGCTTTGCGGCAGTAAAAAATCAAGCTGTGCAAATGGAGAATGCTTGGGATTCTGCAAATGCTAATAAATTAGTTTCATTTTATGATGATGATTTTATCTATATGAGTGGCGGTAAACCATATACAAGTAAAGCGAATGTATTAAAGCATTATGTTGATGGTTTTGCTACGAATAGTTCAGGTAAAAGAGATTTCGGTAAATTAAAGCTTGATTATCAGTATTGTAGGAATATTGATGAGAATCATCAGTTGGTTATATTGAAATTTACGTGGACTAGTCCTGCTGGTAAAGTTGCAACTGGCCATGACTTACTTATTTGGCAGAAAAATAAAGATAATAAATATAAAATAATTGTTGATTTCCCTCAGTAGATTAGCAAGTAAAAGGAGATAAGAAATGTTTATGGTTTGGTTAGTGCCTATAATTGTTATATCAATTATTTTATTAGGTTTCTCAATAAGTCTAGTTGAGACTCAGTCTGTTAATGTTATAGAAAGGTTTGGTAAGTTTGTCAGAATTCAAAGAGCCGGCTTGAATTTTAGAATACCTTTTATAGAAAGAATAGCAGGAAGGGTTAGTTTAAGAGTTCAGCAATTAGATATAATAGCTGAGACAAAGACTAAGGATAATGTCTTTGTACATATTAAGGTTTCAGTTCAATTTTTGGTTGAGGAATCAAGAGCTGTAGATGCTTTTTATAAGCTTACAAATGCTAGAGCTCAGATGGAGTCATATGTATTCGATGTGATCAGATCATCTCTACCTCGTATGAGTTTGGATGAATCTTTTGAAAATAAAGATGCGATAGCTTTGGATATAAAGAAAGAATTATCTGAAGAAATGAGTACGTATGGTTATACAATTATTAAGTCTCTAGTCGTGGATATTAACCCAGAAGAGAATGTAAAACGTTCTATGAATGAGATTAATGCAGCTCAAAGACAGCTTGAAGCAACAAAAGCCAAGGCTGAAGCTGAGAAGCTTATAAAAATAAAAGAGGCTGAAGGTCAAAAAGAATCAATGAAGCTTCTAGGTGAAGGTATTGCAGAGCAGCGTAAAGCAATAGCTAGAGGTCTACGTGTTTCTATAGAGGATGTTAAAGAAGGAACTGGAGAGGGAGTTTCATCTGAATATATATCATCTCTAGTTATGATGTATCAATATTTAGATACGCTAGAAAATATGACTAAATCGGGCAAATCAAATGTGATATTTACTCCAAACTCACCGAAAGGTTTTAATAATTTAACTTCTGAAATGATAAGCGCTCTATCAGCAGCTAAAGACATGTAGTTAGAGTTGTAGATAATCAAATATTGTCATAGGTGTTATAGTATATATTTTTTATAATTGTGATATTATAGCGTGAGAAATTATAGCGTTTCTTTATTCATAGATGATTTGTAGATTTAAAAAAAAATTACAGCTAAGTGCTTTTAATAAGTTTCTTATTTGCTTTTTGCTTATCTTAGGTGTAGACCATGCTTGGGCTTTGGTTGGTAAGTTGAGTGTCCAAGGTGGAAAACTTTTATTTATAAGTAAGGCTGGTAAATTTAGTATTCAAGGCGATAAAGAAATTATAAAAGAATCAGAAAGTCTAATTCATCTAGATAGTTTAGTTGTTATTAATAATTATAGTAAACCAGATGGTAATACTTTATTTATCAGAGAAGTTCCATCTTCTATAAGTGGGAATATTCAACTAAGTGGTAGGCTAATTGCAGATGGTAAAAATCTATATATAGTAACTTCTGATAGTAAGATTCCGGTTAAATTTCTATATGGTGTTGATTTTAAAGGTAATCATTTCGACCAAAAGTCTGTAGATTACTATATAAATAAGCAGGTCAATGTTATTGGCAAGTCATATGGCGGATATTTACATATATCGGCAATATTACTAAGCAATATTTTTGATAATATGAATGCGAAATTTCCAATAAATAGTAAATATAAAGACCAACTAGATGAAAATTATCAAAAGTTTATCACTGAAACTTTAATGAAAGATAAACTTAGTCAAAAACTACAACCATTTAAAGCGACTATAATTAATAATGCTAAGGTTAATAATAATGATAAAGCATTAATTATCTCGTTAGCAGGTAGACAAGGAGATGACTTTGCCACAGTTGGGGGTCATTTTGTTTTAGGTGAGGCTACGGTTGATAGTGATACGCTTAAAGATTTTAGTCTCTTTAATTTTTATACAACTAAAAATAAGAAAATGATGATCCCCGCGAAGATTTCATATGTTGATTATTTTGGTAATTTAGCTCAAGGCCAGCAGAATTATAGGCCAACATATACACTTATTATTTATGGTGTAGATAAAGACAAGATTCAAAAAATGGCAAATGTGATCAATAAAGATCTTAATTATATGCGAATTTCACATGATACTGGGGGAATATCTTATGACTGTGTTAATACTGCATTACATGCGTTATATAGAGCGCAGTTTATAGATAATCCAAGTTCTCTAAGTTTCCTAGGTTTACAGACTTTTTATCATGCACCTAAAAAATATGATAGTGATAATTACTCATACTTAAATAACAGTTGGTATTATATTTTAAATAGTAGGAAAGTATTTTTACCGAGGGCAGGGTTTGAATCTATTTTAGAAAATCTTCAAGAATTTAAGCCAAAACGAGTAGATTTTGTATTTTATGATCAAATACCTTCAGGTAGACCTTTGGGTGGTGCTCCTATTGCAAGTATTTATACTTATTTGCGAATTTCCACAAAATCAGACAAACTTTCGAAAACAAATACCGTTTATGATATGGCTAACTATTTAGATAGTTTAGATATATAAAAATGCTATTATTTCAAGTTAATTGAATTGCTTCAGTATTTTATCTACAATGAGTATTAATGGGTTACTATCAAGGTTAAATTTTTATTATTATGTGGTTTATTGTTGAGTCAATATCATGCTCAAGTTGTGTAGCAAAAATAGAAAAAGCTTTATTTAGCATTGATGGTGTTCATGATGTTAAAACAAATATTGTAGATAAAAGTGTATTTGTTGAAGCAGATGAGTCTTTAATTAGTACTATACAAAATAAATTAGAAGAAATTGGTCATCCTGGGAAGTTACAACAGCAAGAAAAAACTAGTAGTAAGTATCGTATTTTTATTGAAGGAATATCTTGCTCTGGTTGTGTGTCAAAGATAGAGAAATCTTTGAAAGTGATTGCAGGTGTTGATAAAGCGAGTGTCAATATTGTTGATAAGATATTAGAAATCGAAGGTAGTATGGATATTACCGAAGTTTTTGCAGTATTAGAAAAAATAGGTAAACCAGGAGTTTTAGACAAAAAATCACAAACCAGAGATATTGATAGAGCTAAAAAAGAAATCAAAACAAGCATCAAACAAGCAATAGTTGCATTTGTCATAGGCGTTATGCTTATGGTTATTCAGATGCATTCTGAAAAACAAGAGAGTATTTTATATTTTTCAAATAATCACAATATAGAAAGACTTTTGATTTGGGTTGTATTAGCTATTGTTACTCTTGCTGTTATGGTTTATTCAGGTAAACGCTATTATCAAGGAGCTTGGAGACAGTTAAAACACCTATCTTCAAATATGGATACTTTAGTTGCATTAGGAACTGGAGCTGCTTGGATATATTCAGCTATTGTTATATTGTTTGAGTTTTATTTGCCTGAGCAAATGCTACATGTCTTCTTAGATACAAGCGTTCTTATTCTAGGATTTTTAAATATTGGCCATGCCATGGAGATTAAATCAAAAGGTAGAGCATCCGAGGCTATTGAAAAGCTAATCCATTTACAGCCTAAAAATGCCCATGTAATCCATGATGATGCAGAAGTAGATATACCATTAGAACTTCTAAAAATAGGACAAACTATCGTTATCTATCCAGGGGAGAAGATTCCAGTTGATGGTGTGATTATTGATGGTAAAGCTAATGTTGATGAGTCAATGCTGACGGGTGAGTCAGACTTTGTTAGTAAAAGGCTTGGTGATAAAGTTTTTGCTGGGACTATAAATCAAAATGGCAGCTTAAAGGTCAAAATGACTAAATCTATAGATGAAACGGCTCTAGCAAATGTTATTGAGCTTATTAAGTCTGCACAAAGTTCAAAACCAGAGATTACTAGAATAGTCGATAAGGTTACAGCTGTATTTGTACCAGTTGTTATTGCTATTGCAGTATTTACATTTATAGTGTGGAGCTTTTTTAGTTTACCTTATGCAATAACAGCTGGGATAGCTGTTTTAGTTGTAGCTTGTCCTTGCGCACTTGGTCTGGGAACACCAATGTCAATGATGGTTGGTATGGGTAAAGTTGCTGAGTATGGCATCCTGATTCGTAATGGTGAGGTGCTACAAAACGCTAGTAATCTAACACATATTGTCATGGATAAAACAGGTACCATTACACAAGGAAAGCCTGCTGTGACTAATAGTCATTTCATCACGGATGAAAATTTGGTTTTAAGTCATCTTTATGCTGTAGAGGAAAAATCTGAGCATCCGCTTGCATTTGCCTTAAGCTTTTATAGTAAAGCATATGATAAGAATTTGGCAGTAAGTGATTTTGAGACAACACCAGGTAAAGGTATCTCAGCGAAAGTTCAAGATAATAGTGTTCTTATTGGTAATATGAAATTAATTTCAGAAAATGGTATAGGTATAGATAGTAACATTGAAAAAGTTTTAGATGGCTATGCTAATCAAGGGGCTACTCCTATTATATTTGCTATGAATGATAAAGTAGCAGCCGTTTTTGCTATAAAAGATCCTGTGAAAAAAGAGAGCAAAGCAGTTGTATCTCAGCTTAAGAAATCTGGGCTTAAAGTTGCGATGGTTACAGGAGATAATGAGCATACGGCAAGAGTAATTGCTCAAGAGGTTGGAATCGATAGTGATATGGTTTTTGCTAGTGCAATGCCTGAGGATAAAACAAAATTTGTTGATGACCTGCAAAAACAAGGATTTAAAGTTGGTATGGTTGGTGATGGTATCAATGATGCCGCAGCTTTGGCAAAAGCAGATGTTGGTTTTGCTATGGGTAATGGTACTGATATAGCTATAGAAAGTGCAGATATTACTCTGACATCTAGCGAGCTGAAAAATATTAATAACTCAATTATTCTTTCAAAGAAAATTATTACTAATATTAAGCAAACTTTAGTTGGGGCATTTATATATAATATTTGTGGTATACCAGTTGCTGCAGGAATTTTATATCCGTTTTTTGGTATTATGCTTAGTCCTGTAATAGCATCCTTAGCAATGGCTATGTCATCTGTAACCGTAGTTGCAGTAGCTTTGAGATTAAAACGTTTGACAGTTGAGTAGAATTAATAATGAACTAAATTTTAGATAGTTTTGGGAATTATTATTTTTTTAGTTCTAGAGCGAAGAATAGTTTAATTAAGATAAAGCTTACTAAAGATAATATAAATATAATTGAAGCTAAAGCTAATATTGTATGAATATGCACTAGGCCAAAGATAAATACTAATATACTGGTTAAAAATATAAAGAATGAACCCATTAACGCATTTGCACTACCAGCGATATGGCTAAATAATCCAATACATAATGCAAAGAAATTAGGGAAAACAATTCCTGCAAAGAAGAATGCAATAAACATAAATACAGCTAGGGCTATAATACTAGTTGGCAAGAAGATGCTAATAACCATTAATATTAAGCAAGATACTGCAGATATGCTAACAGCTAAGCTTAACTTCATTCTATTAAATTCTTCACTTAGGTGTAGTAAGAATCTGTTAGCCATATTTCCTAAGAACCAAGCAAATCCCATTAATAGTGCGATATTACCAAAAGTAATTGCTGAGTAATGTAATGTATCTTCTATAACAAATACTCCCACTGTACTAAATATCACAAGGAATGAATAAAGTAGTCCAATACAAAGTGTGCCAAGGACAAAATGATTATGAGTAGCCATTTCATAATAGTTTGAGAACGATTTGCCTAAAGACATTTTGTGTGTTTGTTTTGCTGTCTCACGATAAACAAAGATAACCAAAAATAGTACACAAATTCCGTAGATGCTGAAGAAGTAAAAACATGATTTCCAACCAAAGTAATGTTGTAAATGACCACCTATAAAAGGGGCTATAATAGGACCTAATGCCCAGATTATAGTCATGTAATTCATCATCTTTTTATATTGAGCACCTTCAAAGATATCAGGAATAATTGCTCTAGCAGATACTCCAACAAATGCTATACATGCACCTTGTAGTATACGATATACCATAAAAACAGTCATGCTAGTTGTTAATGTCATTAGGTAAGAGATGATTATGAATATTATCAGTGATACGATAATTGGCTTTTTGCGACCAAAGCTATCTGTTACAGGTCCAGCAAATAGCTGAAAGAAGGCGAATGAAAGCAAATAAAATGAGATCGTATATTTTGCAAGTACTTCAGGTGTGCCAAATGCAGAACTAATTGCAGGTAAAGATGGTGCATATAGGTCAATACATAAACCTGACATTGGAACAATTAAATAGCAAATTATTGCAAATACTATGTTCATTGTGATTACTCCTTAAAATTTATAATTTTTTTCTAACTTATAACTTTACTTTGATTATTATATCTTTTTAACTTAAGATTAAGAAGTGTCGAAAAGGTTAATAATAATTAACCAAAAGTTAAAAACACAGGGGTGTATTATGTTGAAAATATCTAATCCACAACCATCATTAGATCACTTTGAAGTTTTTTTGACTGTTATTGAAGAGGGTAGCTTTACCAATGCTGCAAAAAAGTTAGGTATTACGACAGCAGCCGTGAGTAAGAATATTAAATTGTTAGAGCAACAAGTTAAGACTCCGTTGATTCTTAGGTCGACAAAAAAAATGCAGTTGACAGTAGAAGGTGAAAAACTTTATGCACAATGTAAAAATATCAAGCGCGAATTGGATATTGCTAGAAATATGGTTTCGGCAATAAATGCTAATCCTAGTGGTACACTTAATATTATTTGCAATCCTTTATTATTTTCGTCTGATCTATTAGCCAAATTAAATATTTATACAAGAAAATATCCTGATGTTACTATTAATATAGATCTAACAGAGAAGCCTGTTGATTTTGGACAAAATACTATAGATATAGCATTTGGTTTTAACTGGCCACCACCACAACATATCATTTCACGTAAATATAAGCAAACGCATTATATTACTTGTGCATCGCCTAATTATATTAGTCATTATGGAGAACCAAAGACAATAAAAGATATGCATAACCATAAACTTATTACACATACGATAAGAACACAAAGTAATATGCCAGTTTTGCCAGGCTTTGAAAATACTATAGAAAAATTACAGCCTTACTTATATCTTAATAGTGTTGAGGCTATGAAAGAGTGTGTTTTGCAAGATATGGGTATTGGACAGTTTCATGACTATGCTGTAGAGAAAGAACTAAAAGAAGGAACTCTTGTTGAGATACTTAAACCTTTGGTTATAGAAACTTTTGGTTTATGCATTTATTATGAGAAGAAGAATATTGTTCAGCCAAAAGTTAGAAAATTTATAGATCTGTTTTTTCCGAAGTAGTTAATTTTTAAGCATGTCTAAAGGTATACTACTTCTAAAATCCATGTCAGTATGTAAAACATTTTTTGTGGTTTTATAGTCAAACAAGTCACCTGAGAGAGCTCTATCTAAGATCATGCTTTTACAAAGTTTTTCTCTTGTCTTCCATGAAGTAACAGATATGATAGACGAGTTAAAATCAACTAATATACATGGTATATATTTGAGCTGGAGTTTTTTAGCTACTGAAAATCTATGGTGACCATCTAGTATTACATTTGTATTAACATCTATTAATACAGGATGTTTCCACGCTTTACTTTTTAAAATTTCTTCATATAAATTATTAGCAGATTCTTTGGATATTTTCTCTGATGGGATAAGTTCTGATAATTCTTTAATACTGAAAATTAACATATTTTACGATCTCCTAAATTAGTCATAGCTATTACCACATTCTAGCTAGAATATTGTCTTTTAAAATTATCTGGTGATAAATAACAGCTAGTATATGTAAAATGAAACATATCGCTAACATATACGCAAAAAAGCTATGAAAGCTAAAAATATAACTTGATAAATCAACATGGTTAGGAATCTGAGGAAGAGGTATCAAATAAAATATTTTTCTTTCATGAGCAGAAAATATAGATGCAATAATACCCGTTAAAGACATTCCTAGTACGCTTATATACAAGCCAAAATGAACTATCTTAGCAATTATGTAGTTCAATATTGATAGTGGTGGATTATAAGGAATATTTGGTTTTATCAACCTTGTTACTATTAGAAATATAACAAGAGCAAAGGCTACATAACCAAAAGACCTATGTAAATCAACTAACCATGCCGGTAATGATATATAATAAGCAGTCATTCCGAAAAAAAATTGGATGATTATAAAAATGCCTAAAACTTTGTGGGCTTGCCTGATCCAAAAGTTATATTTCATTGTTGTTCCCTTGATTTTAATAACCTTACAAAACACCAAGCAAGTAGTACACTTGTAACCGCAAAACCAAGACAAAGGCCGAACCAAATGCCATAGCTTTCCCAAGTTAACCAATAACCACATATTCCCATCGCTGGAATACCGACTATCCAATAACCAACAATTGTAGTATTAAAGCCAGCCTTTGTATTACCAAGACCACGCAGTAGTCCAATAAGTATATTTTGTGAGCCTTTGAAGTATTGATGTGCAATAGCAAACCATAAAAGACTTGTTGCAATAGCAAGAACAGCAGAGTCAGTGTTATCTCCGCCAAGGAATGGTTCTAATATAAGGTTTGGAATAGCAATATAAAAGAGAGCAATAATGGCCATGATAGAAAAGCTAAGAGTGAAACTATGTAAAGCTATATCACGAATTTTATTTGTCTCACCTTTTCCTATAGCTCGACTCACTAAAATAGAAGAGCCATGTGATAAGCCGATATTAAACTGATAAACAATATATGCTAATTGATTAACGATATTTGATGCAGCTAATGCAATCGGACCAAATGTACCCATAAAAATAGTAGCTATAGAAGTAATGGCAGCTTCTGAACCATAAGTTAGTGATATTGGCATTCCTATTTTAGCAAGGTGTATAACTGTTTCTCGTTTAGCTCTAAATAAATTTAAAGAGATAAGCTTATTAAGAATATGATCAAGCATTACAGTTCGAAGATAAATAAAAAATATACAAAAATTGACTATGGTAGTAGCTAAACCTATACCAACAAGGCCAAGGCAAGGTAATCCAAACCATCCATAGATAAAAATTAAATTCAAAACTGCATTGAGTGCAACTGAAATTAAAGTAACTAGTAACAAAGAACCTGCGCGACGCATGCCGACTGCAAACTGTCTTAAGACATTAAGCCACAACATGGGCAAAAGACCAGGAGCTAATGCAAGCATAATTGGTTTGGCTAGAGTAGCTATAATTTCATTTTGCCCAAAGTAAGTAAGAAAATTAGTTAGCATACTAATGAATACAATAGCAACAATAGCGGTAATTGTTGCTAATAAGAGACCAGCTCTTATCAAGTTCTGTACTTCTTCTATAGTAGTATTATCAAGATCAGTATTATTAGTTCTAGTTTCTCCTTTACCAATAGCAACTGCAACAAGATTACCAAGTCCAGTTACCATGCCTACACACATTGTCCTAACTTGGTTATAAAGAACTAGGGCAAGTCCTCCAGCTGCAATAGCTTCTATACTGATTAATCCTAGCATCAAAAGGTCTGTACTAATAAGTGCGACCTGAGCTAGCTGAAGAGCTATGATAGGGGTGGCAAGAGTAATGATTTCTCGATATTGTTTAAAAATCATGATTAGGCCGCTATCCTTCTAGATGCAAGGAGAATAGAATCCTGATAAGCATCAAAGAGTTGATTAATAGATTGCTGTGTTGATTTACTTAGCAAAGAGCGTTCACGTAGCCATTCATCATTGTAAATAGTATCTAAGTATTTTTCTCCGGCATCACAAGCTAATACTACTATTGTGCTATTTGGCTCAACAAGCATTAGTCGCTTAAGTGCTACATGGATTGCTGCTCCAGATGTGCCTCCGAGTAGTAAGCCTTTTCGATGAGCAATAACACGCACAGTGCTAAAGGCATTCATATCACTCACAGTTAGCCCTTCATCAATTAATGAATAATCAACGTTTGAACCTATAGTGAAACCTTCTGGTGCACCAGCTCCAGTTTGCCAATACTTACCGGGCTTACCTCCAAATATGATAGATCCAACTGGTTCAACGCCGATACTAGTTACATTAGAACCCAAGTTACGTAGCTCTTTAATAGTGCCGCATAAAGTGCCACCTGTGCCAACAGCGCCTATCAAATAGTCAATATCTGTATCTAAATCATCTAGTAATTCAGTCGCAATATTAGCATAGCCTTTGCTATTGTTTGGGTTATAGTGTTGATCTGGCCAGAATGCACCCGTAGATTTGGCAATTTCTTCAGCCATTTTACGTCGCTTAACAGTACTTGGCTTATCAATTCCACCCTCAACAAAAATCAAATTAGCACCGAGAGCCTTCATTGCAAGAAGTTTGTCACGAGAGGCATAATTATCAACAATAGCTGTATATTTATATCCACGCTCAATAGCAATAAATGCAAGCCCTGTTCCTGTATTACCAGAAGTAGGTTCAACAATATGACCTCCTGGTTTAAGTTTACCATCACGCTCGGCTGCCAGGATCATTTCCCTAGCCATTCGTACTTTACAAGAACCTGTAGGATTAAATTGCTCTAATTTTAATAATAGTCGACTACCTGAGCCAGTACGAGCTAACTCATATAATGGAGTTTTTCCTATAAAATCAGAAAATTCCGTTACAATTCTTTTTTTAATAGTTCTATATTCAGAAATCATTGATCTATTCTCCAAAAATATTCCTCATCTTGCTGAGTGACAACAACCTTAGGTGGTAGAGGAAGCTGATGAAACTCGCTCTCATTTTTATCCATTTGATAGCCAGCGGTATTTGGATAGATGAGCAAGTCGCCATATCTTGGTTCAGCTGGGAATTTTATTTTACGCCAAGTTAATACATCATATTCCATACAGCTAGATCCACCTATAGTTCCACTAATAGGATTTTGTGGGCGAGGTTGACCACGTTGTATTAGAATAGGTGAGGGTAGGAATTCACTATTTTTCCATTGCTCAGATAGACTCATACTAAGTCCAGCAACTGTCACGATGCCATGCTCATCATTTTTCTTAAAGCCTTGAACTGGAAAGACTGTCATTCCAGCACCATCCAGAAGAGCTCTACCAGGTTCAAGATATAGTTTAATCTGTGTATCAATAAGTTTATTTGTTAAGCTAATATTTCCTATTGATGACTTCAGAATTGCATCTAGCATATTAGCACCAGTTGGAGATTGATAATAAGGATAAAAATGACTAAAAGTTTTGTTTGCATGAAAGTCATTAGAGTTGAGAGCATCTTTAAAGCTATTCCAGTCTTCTTTCTCAACATAACTACAAGCAAATCCACCACCAATAGATATGGATGAGCTAGGAAAGCCATATTCTCTGGCTTTTATGCACCAATCAATTAACATAAATGCCATTTCTACGCGCGGCTCTACTAGATAACCATCTAAATGAAAGGAAAAACCTTCCATATTAATGTGATTTTTAACATCTTTACAACGTTCTAATGCTGTAATAATATCTTTTGAATTAAATCCAAAACGACTATTAGGGCTATTAGGTGGAAGTACCCTTAATAGGATTCTTAACTTATTATTTATATTAGCAACAATACTAATTGCTCGTTCAAGTTCATCTAAAGCATCGATAGCAACTAGTGCGCCATGTCGAGCAGATAACCATAAAAGTTCATCACTTTTTGCAGCTCCAGTTACACCTATGTTTTCTCCACGAATGCCTTTACTTAAAGCATGAACAAATTCTGGAATGCTAGCAACATCTACAGCTCCATTTAGCTTTGCTACTTCTGTTAACCATGCTCCAGCTTTATTTGCCTTTTTACCAAAGTAAACTTGTCCGGCAATATTATGAGACTGAAGAATCTTTTGAAAATCTGACAAATTGTTAGCAAAGCTTTCTGGATTGATAATATGAAAGGGTCCATCTATAGCATAAGCAATATTATTTAGTAGCTTAGTATTTTGTTGAATGTTAATAGCCCAATCCTGTTGTAGAGCATTCATTGAATTCATCGTTAGCTCCATAGCTTAACTCGTGTGCCACGCCCAGCTGAGATAGCTCTAGTTGCAAGAGCATTAGCAACAGGGATATCTGTGATTATCATTCCACTTGAAAATGCAAATACTTTATCTTGTTGTGAATTTCTACCTGGTTTATTACCAGATACAATATCAGGTAATTCTGCATTGATTGATGCTTCATTATTTGCACCTGCTAGACGTTTACCAGTAACACCCATTTGCATTTTATTTGTAGCAACAACATAATCGACATCTTGTAATACTCCACTTGCTACTCCTTTGCTAGCAACTGAAATAAGTAAGCCTCCAGGTTTTAACCAACTTGTCTGAATTTTAGGATGTGCCGCTCGTCCAGATGCTGCTACTACAATATCAGACTCAGCAACAGCTGCTGGAACATCTTCTATAAACTCTATCTCACGATCTGGGAAATGCTTTGCAAAGGTAGAAATACTAGCAGCAATTCCATCAGGATGTGTACCAAATAATCTAAGAGTTTTAAGTGTAGGGATTGCAGTTAAAAGATAGGAGAGTGTATTTATACCTTGTGCTCCAGTACCAACCATTAGAGCAGATTCAGCATTTTCTTTTGCACAATGCTTAGCAATAATTGCTGTTGTTGCAGGAGTACGATAACCACCAACTCGATGACAATCCATAAAAGCAAATGGTAATCCAGTTGTATCATCATAAAGACTAATGGTTGTATAATATTTATCAGCATTTTGGCTACCTTGACGATACGAAGTCTTAAATCCAAGTTGTTGTAAAGATCCATCATAACCAAGCATTGAATAGGAAACAGCATCTCTTTGTTTATTAGGGAGTTCCATCATTAGCTTTGTTGGGCATAGAGATTCTTTATTGGCATATGTTAAGTAGGCTTCTTCTACAGCATGAATTACTTCTTGTGGACTAAGCTCAATGTCAGATAGGTCTGAACGACTAAGGATATGAACTGTAGGTTTTTGTATATTAGACATTATTTCTCCTTTTTGCTTTTGATAACTAATGTAAACTTATTTATGCAGATGATTATCTTAATAAACCCACACAAATGATAACGATTATCATTTTAATTAAATGGATTATAATGAACTTTTTTATTATTTCAAGTGAATAGTATTATTAATTTAGATAGTAGGATATGAGAAATCATTCTACTTATAACGTTTCATGAAATAGATATTAAGTAGAGGGGTGGTTATATTCTCTATATAAGAGAAAAGATAAAAATATTCATTAATTTTATTTTTAAAGATTTTAAAATCATTTGATATTTTTATTAAAGAAGGTCAGCCATCAAATAGCTTTGTAAGGATAAGATATCGTTTATTCGATTTACATTTAATTTTTTACGAGATATAAGTATTTTTAATTATTACTTATATTGAATACACTATTTTTAAATATATAAAAGACTAGTGATAATTTTGTGGTAGCTATGACTGGACTTGAACCAGTGACCCCAGCATTATGAATGCTGTGCTCTAACCAACTGAGCTACATAGCCACAAATGATGTAGCATATTATATTTTATTTATCATAATTGTCAATATTAATTAAATACGATATTAAAAAAAATATTACTAATGTTTTATTACTTGCTAAAAGGGTTGGTTTTGTAGTA
This sequence comes from Francisella sp. 19S2-4, assembly GCF_036281795.1. NCBI lineage: Bacteria > Pseudomonadati > Pseudomonadota > Gammaproteobacteria > Thiotrichales > Francisellaceae > Francisella > Francisella sp. 19S2-4. Next base: position 5,944 of record NZ_JAWUZH010000038.1, on the reverse strand, counting down.
CGATATAAGCCAAGTGTACAAAGGGATTGATCCCTCTATAAAATGATAAAAAAATAAAATGTCTGAAGGTAGAAATAAATTAAACGATTTTTCGCTATTACAATCTTTATTAGGTGGTTCTTCTAAGATAGAAGAAAAAACTTCTAGAATGAAACAAGCTAGGGATAAAAATATCTCAAAAAATAAAAGCACGCCACCAACTAAAGCACCTAGTAAAAAAGTAGAAGATAGAGATACTTCATTTATTAGAATTCCACAATATGGTCATAGAATAAATAATAAGATAGTTGATGAGCTACAAAATCCTCAAATGGAAGATGTTGAAGAAATTGTAGTAACGGTTGATGTTGAGAAAGAAAGACAAAAAGAAGAAGCGAACTTATTTAAATGGTTATGTAAGCGTTTTCCAAAATGTTTTGACCCTATTAATAAAAAGCCTCTTAAAATAGGTATAAGCCCAGAAATAGAAATAATCTATCAGAATGAGCATTTTGCTCCAGTTGATAAGCTAGTACTTAGAAATGTCTTGCGTCGTTATGTTGGAGATACTCGTTATCACAAAGCGGTATTTGAATTAAAACAAAGGTTTAACCTTCATGGTCAACCAGTTGAAGATTATTCTCCAGAGCATATCGAATACTCTAAGAAGCGTTTAGATGAAATTGCTGAAAAAGCAGAATTCAGAGCGAAAGGCTTAACTATGAAGGATTACTACGAATATAAGAAGCAACAATCAGAAGAGGATGTTGATACAGAAGAATAGTTTTTCACTCAGAAAAATTATCAAAAATATTGTCTATTCTAATCTTTAAGTTTATTATTTGATTATACTTATATTTATCGTTTCTTAATGTCCATGAGTTATTTAAAATTTTGTAATCCAAAAAATACATTATTTTATAAAGGTGTCTTTATTTTTTTTATCATCGTAGGTTTGTTGCTATCAAGCTGTGCAAAAGATGATGGTAAAGCTAGAAAGCTTCCGTTATTGAAGCATAACTTCTCAAAATCTAAACATACAGCGTATCAAGTCTTTGGATTTGATTATGCGACAACTCCTAAAGGTATATATAATGTTGTTGATAAAGAGCCAACTAAATTTACAGTAAATGTTTATATTGCTGATAATCAAGGCTGTAAATTTACTTATACTAAAGATAAAGATGGAAATCATCAGGAAGACTTTGATAAATCACAATCTTTCACTTCATATTTATCTGGTAGAAACGAACTATTAAGACTTGACTGTAAAGGTGAACAGTCAAATATAGATTATAAGATAATTGCTTATGCAAATGGCGTAGAGTATGACAGAATAGGTAATTTATCATATTTGGTTGAAGCTGGAAAAATTTAAAAAATATTATTTTCTCCAAAAGTCTGGTATAAAAAGAACTAGTAATGTGAATATCTCTAAACGTCCAGCAATCATAGCAAAATCACATATCCAAAGAGCACTTTTAGGAAGATTTGTGAAGTTAGAGCCTATTTCACCTAATCCAGGACCAACATTTGATAGAGTTGTGGCAATTGTTGAAAATGCAGTTGCAATATCTAAACCACAACCTAATAAAGCCAGCCAGCCAATTGCAAAGACTATAATATAAACTGAAATAAATCCAGATACTCTATTAAGAGCCTGCTCTGATATATTTATATCCCCTAATTTTACAGTAAACATTCCTTGGGGGTGAATTACTCTTTTTGCTTCAAGCATAGCTTTTTCTTTAAAGAGAATGGCTCGTATCATTTTTAGACCACCCGCAGTAGATCCTCCACAGCCTCCTATGATTGCTATAAACATAAGTAAAACTGGTAAGAAAGTAGGCCATAGATAATAATTTGTATCAGATACAAATCCAGCACTAGAACTAATAGATATTACTTGGAATATGCTATTAAAAATTATATGAAATGTATCTGCAAAAGTGCTTGAGCTAGCTATTAATGTAATACTAACTATTAAAGATGTGAAAAAAAGAAAGTAAAAGTATGCTTTGAATTCGACATTTTTAAGATAATGGCTGATCTTAAACTTTGTTAATGCTATATAGTGAGCTTTAAAACTAGTTGCTCCTAAAAATAGGAAAACACCACAAACAAGAAGAACGCCAGTTGACTTGTTTGTCATGCTAGCATCACTAGGAGTAAATCCTCCAGTAGACACTGTTGAGAAAGTATAGCATATAGCATCAAAAGGCCCCATTCCAACAGCTAGGTATGAAATAAAGCATAAAAAAGTAAGTAGCAGATATACTAGCCATAAAGCTTTTGCTGTACTGGAAATTTTTGGGGCGATTTTATCATCTTTCCATTGTCCTGTTACCTCAGCTTTGTATAACTGCATGCCACCAACCCCTAATAGAGGAAGAATAGCAACTGTTAAAACGACAATCCCCATACCACCAAAAAACTCAGTTTGTTGGCGATAAAATAAAATACTATGAGGAAGTTTATCTAGTCCTACTATTACTGTACCGCCAGTAGTAGTAAATCCAGACACTGATTCAAATATAGCATGAGTTGGAGATAAGTTTAAACCAGGAAATGTCATATATGGGATCGCACCAAATATAGAAACAAACACCCAAACTAAAGCTACAATTAAAAAGCCATCTTTATTTGAAAGTTTTTTATCTGACTTGCGAGCAATAAACCATAATAAGAAACCACATAAGAATGTAATACTAAAGCTTAGAATAAAAGGGTACGTATTATTTTCATTATAAATATAATCAATAGCTATAGGGCTAAGCATAGTTAAGCTTAGAAACATTAAGAATATACCAATTATCTTTGGTTTTTGGCTTAGCTTCATTGATTAATGCTTAAAATAGCTTTATAGTTAGATGGTTTTGGTCTTTAGTTTATTACAATTATCTTAAAGCTACAAGTTCAATAGCTAATACGTAGATTTGGTTAGCTAAAAAATCCTTATAAAGTTATTTTCTCCAGAAATCTGGCATAAAAAGAACTAATATTGTAAATATTTCTAAACGTCCAGCAATCATAGCAAAATTGCATATCCAAATAGCATCATCAGGTACTGTTTTAAAGTTTGAGCCAATTTGACCTAAACCAGGGCCTACATTTGAGAGTGTTGTAGCAATCGCTGAAAAAGCTGTATCAGGACTTAGGCCACATGCTATTAACATTAGCCAGCAAACAGCAAATAATAATAAGTAAACAGAAACAAAGCCAGAAACTCTATTTAGAGCTTGCTCTGATATAGGCACACCATCAAGTTTTACAGTAAATTTACCTTGAGGATGAATAACTCTCTTTGCTTCAAGGGTAGCTTTTTCTTTAAAAAGGATCGCCCGAATCATTTTGACACCGCCAGCGGTAGATCCTCCACAACCACCGATTATCGCAATAAACATTAGAAAGAACGGAATGAAGCTAGGCCATATATAATAATTTGGATCAGAAACAAAACCAGCTGTTGAGCTTATAGAAACTACCATGAAGATGCTGTTAGTAACAATATCAGGTACCTTTGATAAGTCTTTTGAATATGCGATCAAAGTTATAGCAATGATTAAAGATGACAGAAATAAAAAATAAAAATAAGCCTTAATTTCAATATTGTTAAAGTAGTGTTTAATACTGAACTTTGAAAAAGCTATATAGTGTGCTTTAAAGTTTGTGGCACCTAAAAACAAAAAGAAAATACATACATAAACCACAGGCTTTGATTGTGCTGACATACCAGCATCAGTAGGGGCAAACCCACCTGTGGAAATAGTTGAGAATGCATAGCAGATAGCATCGAAAGGTCCCATCCCAACAAGCATAAATGCTATAAAGCAAAGAAATGTAAGCAATACATATACTAGCCACATTGCTTTGGCTGTGGTTGATATTCTTGGCGCGATTTTCTCATCTTTACCTAGGCCTGTGACTTCAGCTTTGTATAGCTGCATACCATCAACACCAAGTAGTGGTAAGATAGCAACAGTTAGGACAACAATCCCCATACCACCAAAGAAGTGTGTTTGCTGACGGTAATATAAGATGCTGTATGGTAGTTTATCTAGACCTGTTATTACTGTTGCGCCAGTTGTCGTAAATCCAGAGATTGACTCAAATACAGCGTGAGTGAAAGATAGATCTAGGCCAGGAAATACCATGTAAGGAATTCCACCAAAAACTGTAACAAATACCCAGACAAGGGTTACAATAACAAAACCATCTTTGTTTGTGATTTTTTTGCTAGCTTTACGCCCAATAAACCACAGTAAAAAACCGCATATAAAGGTGATCGCAAAGCTTAAAATAAAAGGGTATATATTTGATTCATCATAGATATAGTCAACGATAATAGGTGTAAGCATGGTAAGACTTAAAAACATTAAGAACATACCTATAATTTTAGGGTTTTGGCTTAACCTCATTTGTCGTAATACTTAAAAGCTATATCTTTATGGGTGACTTTGATTTTTAGTTTAGTATAATTATGTCTAAGCTACAAGGTAAATTATTGGTATCGCAAAGAGGTTTTTACTATGATGAAACTTATATTAAGATTGGCTCATTTATTTGATAATAAAAAAGATAGAGCATATGTGAGTGAAGCGGATAAGCTTTTACAAGAATTTGATAAAGCAAATCCAAACAAATCAGAATCACAAAAAAAAGAAATTCTAAAGCATAGAAATATCTATAGAAGAGAAACAAAGCCTCAAACTAGCTTTCTTGATGGCTAATTTTAATCTGTGTAATAGCAATAAATCCTATTATTAAAATAATTCCTGCTATCCAGTATAGATATGGCGCTAAGTGACTATCAATAAGTATGCCACCACAAATAAGAATAATTAGCTGTGGTAATGAGAAAAACATATTTAACCATCCCATGTATTCGCCAAGTCTGTCTTTTGGAGCTAATTTAGCTATTAGTGTGTAACAGCATACTTGAGAGAGAATAAATCCTGTAGCAACAATAAAGGCGATTATATACCACAGGAAAGATTCTTTTGTTAGAAAAGATCCGCAAAACAGCGCTATAGCAAATATTAACAATCCAATCTTAAAGATATTCTCAACTTTTATAAGATTTATAATAGTTGTTGCGAGTATTCCAATAATTACTGATCCAATTCCAAAGGTCATTACTAAAGAAGCTGTGAAATCTTTACTAAAGCCTAGATAATGGTTCATATATCCACCCATTAAAGGCATAAAGGCTCCAAAACCAGTTAGAGTGCAGAAAGTAGCTAAAAATAACAGATTAATATTTCTATCACTAAAAATATCAAAACTTAGTTTAAAAGCGGAAGTCATTTGATTTTCAGGTCTTTCTTTAACTATAAAGGGTATTACAGATAGCGTAGGAATTATTAATAATAAACACACGGTTATGCAGCTAAGAAAAGCCCCTCCGATATTCCATATTATGGCACCAACTAGACCAATTATAATTGTTCCTATCTGAGCAGTAGTTCTAGCTAATAATGTAGCAAAAGGTATTTGATCGCGATCAACGACTTCTACAACCATTGTATAATAAGGGCCTTGAAAGAAGTTGATACTAGCATAAGTCAAAAATGCAATTATAAATAAACAAATATAGTTAGGAGCAAAGGGCCAGAGCATTTGGAATATACAAGTACTAACTAATCCTACTAAGAGCCATGTAGTTCTTTTACCTAAAAATTTGTGAGATGATGTCTTATCAGAAATAATTCCTGAGAGTGTCTGCATAAATAAACCAGTAAAGGCTGCCATGGATAGTAAAAAGCCTGCAAGTAAAGATGAATTCGTATGTTGATAAACTATCCATGAACCTATAGTTCCAGTTAATGACCAGTACATTCCTATACCAATATCTGGTATAGAAATCAAAAAAGGATTCCAGCGACGAGTATTATAAAGACTGTTGAATTAATATCCCAAATTGTTAGATATATTTTGTAAAATACAGATGTTACAGATATTAGTA
>NZ_JAWUZH010000037.1:0-22666 GCF_036281795.1 Francisella sp. 19S2-4 | reverse complement strand
TCCTACTCCTACTCCTACTCCTACTCCTACTCCTACTCCTACTCCTACTCCTACTCCTACTCCTACTCCTACTCCTAGTGACTCTGTCCTAGAATGGGATGCAAATACTGTTTATGACCCTAATAATAAAGATGCTCCTTCTCAAGCTATATATAAAGGTATGCTTTATAAAGCTAAATAGTGGACTAAAGGCGAGAACCCTAGCCAATCTGGTCAATGGGGAGTTTGGAAAAATGAAGGTCCTGTAGCTGAACAAGATAAAGGTACTGTATCTATTAAACTTCCTGCTAAACCTAGCTTTATAGCTGATGGTAAATTAGCTGATGTACAAATACTTAAAAATGGTACAAAAGTAGCTGAAGTTAAAGATGCTCAATGGGGATCTACCACTAATCTAGAGATTGTTGTAGGTGACAGTGCAGATCTTACAGTTAGTGTTCCTGCTATCGATGGCGCTACTGGTTCTGCTAGTCCTGCTTCATTTACTCTTGCAAAAGATAAAACACAAACTGTTTCTGTGGAATATACAGCTCCTAAACCTGCTGAAGAAGGTTCTATCAAAATCAATGCTAATGCTGATGTCAGTGGAAATCCTACTACTTCATATACATTAACTGACTCAGATGGAAATGTTGTTAATAGTGGTAATATTGAAGTAAATAAATCTCTTACTTTAGATCATATTCCGTCATCTGAAAATGGTGTTACATATACCCTAACTCTAGGTAACTTTACTACTGATGGGTATAACTATACTCCTAGTAAAACTTACTCAGTAATAGTTTATAACTTCAATACTTCAAGCATTGATGTTAGTTTTGATAAAAAAGCTATTCCTACTGAAAATGTAACTATCTCTGTTGATGGTCTACCTGATGGTAAATCTACTACTTTAACTTTAGCAAATAACAATGGTGATACTAAAACTATCGATCTAAACAGTAACTCTTCTGTTTCTACTCAAATACCTAAAGATGGTAATGTTTGGACTGTTACTGTTGCTGCTGTTTCTGGATATAAAATAGCTACATCTCCTAGCTCTTTCACTGCTGATCAAAATGCCCTAAATATTTCTGTATCTTTTGAACAGCAAGCTCCTATTGAAGCTGGAAAAAAAGTTATTGGTTACTGGGAAAATTGGAAACCAGGTGTAAAAAGCGGTAATTTTGAAGGTAGTGCAGAAGAAATAGCTCCATATACTCATGTTCTATACTCATTCTTAACACTAGATACTCTCCCAAGCCCAGAGAGCCCTCGTGATATCAAGTGGAATGGTGACTATATAAATGAAAGTATGGCTGGAGCAGACACTTTAGAAGTTATGGGAAATTATAAGAATTCTTATGACAATAATTATAATTGGCAAAGAGTTCGTATTGATTCTTTAATTAATCTAGCACATGAAAATAATGGAAAATTTATCTGGGCAATAGGAGGTTGGTCTGACTTACAGCAAACTATCTCTGATAATCAGATAGATAATTTTGTTAATCAAGTTATTGAATTGTTAAAACTTGGCGGTGATGGTGTTGATTTTGATTGGGAACACTTAAGTCAACTAGCAAATGGAAAACCAAATCCAAATAAAGATCAACAGCTAGCAACTTTAGCAAAAACTATGAAAACTCTAAGAGAAAGATTAGATGCTGAAGGTATGCAAGATAAGCAAATTGGCTATACTACAAGATTTAATGCTTTCTTTGAAAGTAGCAAAGCTCATGGTTTTACAGGTGATTTCAATTCTGATGGTGAAGGTCTAGCTATTGAAAAATGGTTAGAAGATCATGGATCTTCACTAAATAACGTTGTCAACTGGGTTAATATCATGGCTTATGATGTTGGACCTGAGAGTATGCCAAATGGTGAAACTTGGACTCCTGAGGTATTTAAGGATGTATTATCTAGCTTTGCTAAATATGTAAACCCTAACTTAGTAGTACTTGGTTTTGAACCAGGTGGACAAGCAGCTGGAGGAAAATGGGAAGGTATGGATATTGATAAAGAAATGATCAATTATGTAGCTGATAATAACTATGGAGGCTCAATGTTCTGGGCTATTAATCAACATGCTATGGGAACTGCTTCTACTTACTATCAAAATGTTGTTACTGGTAATAATGTTCATGACTTAGCTAACTATTCTAAAGAAGAATTTGAACTAGAATAAATTCAGCAAATAGAAATTTTCTAAATCCCAAATAATAAGTACAAGCTTTTTTAACTAGTACTTTTCTTTATAGTTGTATTAATCAATATTATAAACTTTGATATAGTTTTCTTTAGTAAAATATTAGATTTATTAGTATTTGCAAAACTATTTAGTATTTTATAGTATTTATAAAATTTTGTTCATAAAACCAAGTTAAATAACTAGAGAAAGTAGAAGCTTTATTTTATTAAATTATCCGTTTAAATATATACCATTATCTTTTATCAAGATTTTCTTTTGTTTTAAAAGAGTTCCAATAGCTCTTTTGAATGCTGCTTTACTCATGCCAAATTCTCTTATGATATCATCTGGATTTGATTTATCATTAAATGGTGCTGAACCCTCATGATCAACAAGATACTTCTCTATAAGAGCTGCATTTTTATCTAAATCTTTATGTACTAGCTGTAATGATAAATCTATACGCCCATCATCACGAATATTTTTGATATAGCCTTTGATTGACTGCCCAAAACTTAATCGTTTAAATACTTCAGAACCATAGATTATTCCCCAGTAAAGATCATTTATAATCGCTTTATAGCCAATATTTGTCGAATTAGCAATTATAAGATCTACTTCTTGATTTGGCTTTAAATCATCGCTTGCATAATCTTTTATAAATTTATTAATTTTTGATGATGCAGTTATTCGACCATTTATTTTATCTAAATATAGATAAACAAGGTATGACTTACCTATCTCAAAAGGTCGATGTTGCTCAGCTGACGGTACAAACAAATCCTTCTCTAAACCCCAATCTAGAAATGCTCCTATTTTTGTCAAATTTTTAACTTGTAAGTAAGCAACTTGCCCTATTACTGGCACATTTTTAGTTGTTGCAACAAGCTCTGATTTTGAATTATGATATAAAAACACTTCTAGATTATCTCCAATTTTGGGAATATCCTTAAGCTCTGATATTGATAATGTTGCTTGACCTAGTTCTAAAGCATCTAAAATTAAATAATACTGTTTGTTATCCAAAATTTTTAGACTGTTATATTTTCCTATGGAAATCAAAATATCTTCCTTTTTGACTTAATACTAAAGAATATTATCATAATTATAAGTTAATCCCACCAAGTTTTATTTACTATTTTAATAGTAATACTACGTAGAAAATAAGCATTTAATAACCAACTTTACATATTTTCTTATACATGCTTTAATAAGTTAAATTCAAATAAATCTATACCAAAATGAAAAAAACAATAACATTTATTTTTGCATTTATACTATTATCAACTAACATATATGCAAAACCATTAACTCTGCCAAATAATGTAATAGCATTCTCTAGTCTAGAGGGTCAAAAGTTACTTAAAACTGCCCCAGAAGAATATTCTCAACAATACTGGCAACTTGCTAAATATTTCACAACAGAAAATGGTACAACCTTTTGTGGGCCAGCTTCTGATGTTATGGTACTCAATGCTTTAGGTATACAACCTGCTTTATCACCAGCACATATGCAATATGCAATATTTGATCAAAATAATATTTTCTATAATAAAGATTTAATTAAAGATAAAATAACTCCTCAATATGTTTACGCTCGTGGACTTACTATCGAACAAACTGCTGAGATAATTAATAAGCAAGATACTATAGGTTCAAAAGCTCAGGCAAAAGTATTTCATGCTAATGAGTTTAAAAATGAAGATGCTTTTAAAATAAAACTTCTAAATAGCATGAAAGAAGGTAAATATATTATAATTAACTATAGTCGTACAGGTATGGGAGCGCAAGGTGGTGGTCATTTTTCTCCATTAGCGGCATATAATCCTACTAAAGATATGTGGTTACTTATGGATGTAGCTAGATACAAATACCCTCCAGCTTGGATCAAAACTTCTGACTTATATAAAGCCATACAAGCCGAAGATTCTTCATCACATAAGCCACGTGGAATTATTATTGTCTCAAAAGAAAAATAATAGATTTACCCAAACATATTTTTCAAAGCAGAAAGACTTTGTTTTGAATTTTCTTTGCGAGTCTCTGCACATTCTTTCTCTGTGCCAACCCAATACAAATCTGTTTCTGGTAACTCGTCAATAAACCTACTAGGAGTTGACACCTGTTTTTCGCCAAATTTTTTACGATGTTTAGTCATGGTTATAGTTAGATTTTCTTTAGCTCTTGTAATAGCTACATACGCAAGACGACGCTCATCTTCTATAGATTCTTCTTCGATACTTTGCTGATGTGGTAATATACCCTCTTCCATGCCCATTATATAAACTTTTTTAAACTCAAGTCCTTTTGAGGCGTGCATAGTTATTATCTGAACTTGATTGTCATTTTTATCTTCATTATCTCTATCTAGGATATCAATCAAAAGCATCTTGTTTAGTACTGATGATAATGACTCAAGCCCATTATAAGATTCATCTAATTGATTAACTATCCAGTTTAGAACCTCCATTACATTAGCATATCTAAATTCAGCTTGCTTCTCAGATGAGCTAGAATCAATCAACCACTGTCTATATGAGATATTATCAATAAATGTATGTAAGACTTTTTTTAACTCCACAGCTGAAATACTTGAAATAATTTCTTGCTGCGTGCTAAGTATTAAAGTTTTAAAATTTAGTAATTTCTTTTTTGTAAATTCACGTATTTCAAAAGGTTCCAAATTATTTAAAGTATGGAAAAAGCTACAATGATGCTCACTAGCATACTCTCCTAACTTATGAATCGTAGCACTACCAACTTCTCTTTTAGGAGTATTTACCACGCGTAAAAATGCCCTATCATCATCAGGATTGACAATTAACCTTAAATAAGAAATTATATCTTTAATTTCAGTTTTTGAGAAAAATGAACTTCCACCACTTATAGTATATGGAATCTTATGCATTTGCATATATCTTTCTAAAAGATAAGCTTGATAGTTACTTCTAATCAAAATAGCATAATCTGAATTTCTAGAGTTAGTTTTTACCCGATCAAAAAAGATATCACTGGCAATAAATTGAGCTTCATCTTCATCATTTATCAAACTAATTATTTTTATTTGCTCACCATATGTCTTTGCTGACCATAATTTCTTCTCAAAAATATGGCTATTATTCTCTATTAGCTTATTAGCAACATTTAAAATTCTACCAGTTGAGCGGTAATTTTGCTCTAATTTAATAACTTTAAGATTAGGAAAGTCTTCCTGTAAATGACGTAAGTTCTCAGGTCGAGAACCTCTCCAAGCGTATATTGACTGATCATCATCTCCAACTACTGTAAATTTATTTTTATTCTGAGTTAGATACTTTAAAAGCTGATATTGTGACTCATTAGTATCTTGATATTCATCAATTAAGATATATCTAAACTTATCCGACCATAATTTTTGAATATTATGATGATTTCTGAATAGCTGAATTGGTTGGAATATCAAATCATCAAAATCAAATGAGTTATATGACCTTAAATACTTTTGGTATTCTTTATACACAAATGCTGCTTGCTCTTCTAAGTCATCTGCTGGATTAACTTCATCTGGTGTTAATAAAGCAGATTTCCAAAAGGAAATTTTTGACTGAATAAATCCAGTATTTTGCTTAGGTAATTGATACTGATCATAAGCAATATCATATATTAATGTCGCTGAATCATGACTATCAAAGAGAGTAAAGTTTTTTTTATACTCTAGCTCAGAGAAATGTCTTTTTAAAATAGATAGTCCAAGAGAGTGAAATGTTGATATAACAAGACCTTTGGATTTTTCTTTATCTAATCGAGACTTAACTCGCTCTTGCATTTCTTTAGCTGCTTTATTTGTAAATGTAACAGCCAAAATACTTTTTGCTGGATACAGCAGTTCCTCAATAAGATAGGAAATCTTCTCAATGATAACACTTGTCTTACCACTACCAGCCCCTGCTAATACCAATAATGGTGTACTAGTATATTTAACAGCTTCTTGTTGCTGGGGGTTCAAATAATCTAGCATTTAACTATAATTTGACCATTACTAAGCTCATATTCTTGCTCTGTTGCTTCTTTATGAAAGACTACAAGCATATAGCATTGATTATCAATAAAAACCTTATTTACAACATTTGCTAATGGCTTATTATTAGTATCTTTTAAATCAAAATTATCAATATCTGATTGAGATTTTACTACAGCTAGTTCTTTTTTAAGCTTAGCTTTATAATGCATCCTTGCTATTACTTCTTGACCCATATAACAGCCTTTTGTATAGCAAACTACATTATCAATATTATCTAATTCTAATTCAGCAGGTAAAAACTGCTCAAAATTTTGAGAATTTATAATAGCTAACTTATTAAAAATATTCTTTTTCTGTATTTGCTCATAATTAGCATTAGACTCTAAGCTATCTTTTTCTAAGATATCATGGTTTAAGAAAGCATCTTTTGTGAAAAATAGTGAGTAATTTTCATTTATAGAAAAAGTAACTTTTGAAAACATACCATACTTTTTTAACCATATTATCAAATCCTCAACAACACCCTCTTCAACAGAAAGAAGTAGTCTATCATCTGCAATAAACTTAACAAAACAAAGTGATATAATACGCCCTTTTAAATTCGCAAAAGCTGCTAATAAAATATCATTCTCGGAAGATAATTTATTCAAGTCAGCTGTTACTAAACCTTGTAGAAATTTTTTAGTATCTACACCTGATACTTCTAAAATTTTAAAATTTTGATATTGAAAAACCATAAGAAAACCTAATACTTACTAGAATATTTTAACTAGTAGATTTTAGTATATTTAGAGAAACTATGCAAAGAATGTTTTTAATCTACAATATTAAAAATTAGCACTCGTACCACCAATCCCTGGAGGTTGATTATTTTGTATACCGCCTTGAGGACCATTTAACATCATCTGTCTACTTAAAGCAGCATCTTCACCACTTATTGATAAATTACTTCTAATATTTTCCTCTGGCGTAGTTAGATTAGCTAAATTTGGATTATCATCTTCAGAATCATGTTCTTTAGCTTTTGCAGTATAGACTTCATTATGAGAATATTTTTCTGATGGCGGTAATGTTTCTAAATTTGGATTATTTTTTTGATTTTTTCTATGCATTCCCATTACATTAGTTTTAAGATCATCATCTTCTTTTTCTTCTACTGTTTTTTTATGTGGATGGTTATTAACTTTAACCTTCTGTTTTGATGTTTGAGATGTTGCTACACTATCAAACTGTTCATCATTAGAATCATCTATTTGAGATGCGCAAAAAGCCGGTACAATAAAAGCTGACGTTAATACTGATGATAATAAAAATTTTCTCACTACAAATTCCTTACTATAGATTTTCTTTTATAATATTTTCTAGCTCAACGGTATCTTTTGCAAACTGTCTAATTCCTTCAGCTAATTTATAAGTTGCCATAGCACTTTCATTCATTAACCAACGGAATTTTGATTCTGTAAGCTCAGGATCTTGCGTTGAAACATCTAGAGAATTAGATAAAACAGTCTCAAGAAGTTCTTTTCTTTGCTCTAAGTCTTCAAGCAAGTTCGGAGAAATAGTTAAAGCATCGCAACCTGCTAAAGCTATAACTTGATTAGCATTTCTAAAACTAGCTCCCATAACAATAGTTTTAAAACCATGATTTTTATAGAAATTATAGATAGTCTTAACTGAATTAACCCCATCATCATCTTCAACGTTAGGAAAACTTTCTAGATTATTTTCTTTTATTTGCCAATCAGTAATTCTACCTACAAATGGAGATATTAAATAAACTCCTGCTTCAGCACATGCTTGAGCTTGAGCTTTATCAAATATTAATGTTAGGTTACAGTTTATACCCTCTTTTTGTAAAAGTTTAGCTGCTTTTATACCTTCCCAAGTTGCCGCTATCTTTATCAAAACTCGGTCCTTACTAATACCATTCTCTTGATATTTAGATATAATCTTTTTTGCATAATCAATTGTCTCTGCTGCATTAAAAGATACTCTAGCATCAACTTCACTAGAAACCTTGCCATCAATAACTTCAAGTATCTTAATACCGAAAGTAACTAAGATTTCTATTAGTATCTCTTTGATTAGCTCATTTGTATTTAGTTTTGGATTTTTTGATTTTACATCTTCAATAGTTTGTTTAACTAAATCAGAATACTTTTTATCTTTGACTGCTTTTAGAATTAAACTAGGATTTGTAGTTGCATCTACTGGTTTATATTTTTTTATTAACTCAAAATCACCTGTATCAGCAACTACCATAGTAACTTTTTTTAACTGCTCTAATACTGACTGTTGCATACTTTAATAAATTTTAATTTAGATTTTAATTACTAAAGTATACAGTTTAGAATATATCCAAGTAAATAAATAATCAGTATTTTTTGAAGATAAATAGTAAGAAATATGTAAACTTAAATATATCTAATTAAATATTAATTTGATATTTATTTTTAAGAAGTTCAAACATAGCTCTAGCGGCCATCATCTCACCACCTTTAGGCTTACCTGGCGTACTCGAAACATTCCAAGCTATCATATCAAAATGTATCCAATTTGGAGCATCCTTCTCTCCTACAAAATGCTCCATAAAAAGAGCTGCTTTGACTGCGCCGGCAAATGGTGATAAATCACAATGAGAGATATCTGCAAATTCAGTTTTCAAACTTTTTCTATAGCAATCTGCTAAAGGAAGTCTCCATACTTGATCTTGCATTGATTCACCATATTTATAAACTTCATCAGCAATTTGATTATTATTACAAAAAAATGCTGAAATCTCAGGACCTAAAGCAACTCTAGCAGCACCAGTTAATGTTGAGAAATCTATCAATAAATCAGGTTTTTTCTGTGACTCATCATACAAAGGTTCTGCTAATATCAATCTACCTTCTGCATCTGTATTAGTTACCTGGACTGTAGTACCATTTTTCATTTTGATTATATCACTAGGTCTATATGACTTAGCATCAATAGCATTTTCAACTGTTGGAATCGCTAAACTTAAATTTATAGGAAGCTTATATTTCATAATCATATAAGCAAGTCCTATTGCATTTGCAGCACCGCCCATATCTTTAAGCATAAGGATCATTCCTGCAGCAGGTTTTATATCTAAACCACCAGTATCAAAAGTAACACCTTTACCAACAATAGAAACTTTAGGATGATTTTTATCTCCCCAATTTAATCTAACTAAACGTGGAGCTCGATGACTACCTTTACCAACAGTATATATCCCCATATAACCCTGATTAGCTAAGTCTTCACCAACAATCTCTTCAAAATCAGCATCAAACTCACTAGCTATTTGTTTTATAATACTGGATATATCGGCAGGTCCCATATCTTCAGCTGGAGTAGTTATCATATCTCTAACAATATAATTTGCCTCAACATTCCCTAAAATATGCTGACATTCTTTAGGCAAAAATATTTTTATATTATTCTCACTTACTTTTGACTTGTATTTTTCAAACTTATAACAAGCTAATGCAAAAGCAATGTAGTAAAGACTCATATCTTTGATATCTGAATATTCAATATGATAAAAGCCTGATGATATTTGTCCAGGCAAATCTGCAATACTAAACATATCATCAGATACAAGACAAATAATTTTACAAATTTCACCTTGCAAATTAGGAATTGATAAAACTGTTTTATTTTTATCAAATTGCTTGACAAAGTTTTGTAAAAAACTATCTTGATCTTTTAACCAATTAGTGAAATTTTCTTTTTTAATAAGATATATAGGTAAAGAATCTATATTTTTATCTTGTGTAAAACACTTTAATTCTGTTGATATATACATTTATTTATAACTCCACATTTTGATCTAAGATCAACCAATTATTAAAATCTTGTACCGTAGTCGCTGTCAATATACCTGCTGTTTTATAAAGACTTAAAAATCCCATTACATAGTCAAACTCAGCATTATTTAACTCAATTAATCTTTTATAATAATCATTTAATAATATAAAGTACTGCGTAATTGTTGTTGTACCCTGCTCATATCTTACCCTATATTTTTCATAGGCTATCTTAGCTGCTGCAACCCCTTTACGTAAGTTCATAACTTCTTTTTTCTTTAATTGTACAAATCTAAAAGCATACATTGCATCATTCTCAGCAACCCTACCTGTTTGGATCATATCAAACTCAGAAGATTGATAATCATATGCTGCTTTTTTAAGTTGAGCATAATTAGTTCCACCGGCAAATATATTCCAAGTTAAATTAATCCCAAAATAAAAGGCATTTACTGTTCCTTGAGCTGGTAATGCATAATCAAAAACCGGGTTACCAAGTGAACTTACCTCATTAAACCCAGGAGAATACTTAACTTCAAAATTAACTTTTGGCATAAAAGTTCCTGTTACAGACTGATAATCATAATACTTACTTTCTTTTGTATGCATCGAGCCCAAATATGATGGATTACTCCTCATTGCAAGATTTTCCCAGCCTTCTTCTGTATCTGGTGATGGATCTTTTATCTTAAATTTATTACTATATAAAACTATATCATCTGTATTATTTGTAAATTTCTGTAATTGAGCGCGAGCAACTTTTTGCTCTCTTTTTGCTGCGGCATAATCAGCTTCTGCGATATAATAGTTAGCCTTTGCTGTTTCATAATCTGCAATATCTGCAACACCTGAGTCATACTTATTTTGAAGTTCATTATAACTTTGCTTGTTAGCCTTTAAATTATATGAGTTATACTGAACATTTTTTATAGCTTTGGCTAAATTAAAGTATGCATAGCTGACATCATACAAAAATTGTTGATAATTCGTTCTATAATCTTGTTGAGCAAATTGAGCTGTTTCTTGTGCTGATTGTAAATCCTTATAAGCACCATAATCAAATAATGGTTGGGTTAATGTAACTAACCCCTCTATTCCATCAAAAGGACCTGTACCTATATCTCCGCCTGCTCTATTTTTCCCTTGTAATACATTACCTGCAGTTATTGAGCCTCCAATATCTATTCTTGGCAAAAGTTTACCTAGTTGAACAGCTGGATCCATTTGTTGGGAATTTAACTTAAAACCAATATATTTATATTGAGGAGAATTTTGAATAGATTGTTCAATAGTAGTAGTATAATCAGATACAACTCCACTGGCAAAACCAAGGTTGCATAAAGACATACCTAATAATACTGATAAATATCTATATATTATTTTCAAAATACTACTCTTTTATATTTTCGCGAATAAACTTCTCAACTTGATTTAAAGCATAATCAATATTTGCTGAATTATTGCCACCACCTTGAGCCATATCAGGGCGTCCGCCACCTTTTCCATCAATATGGGTACTAAACTCTTTAGCAATATCGCCAGCTTTTATTAATTGTGTTATAGCTTTACTTACTCCAATTACAAATTGTACTTTTCCAGAAGCAATCGTACTTAAAACAGCAATTATTTTGTCATTTTTAGATTTATAATCATCTATCTTTTCACGCAATGTCTTAGCATCAACTCCCTCAATATTAGCTACAATAATAGTAATATCTCTATATTTTTCTTCTTTAATATCATTGCTTGAACCAGATAATAGATCTTTTTTCAATTTAGCTATTTGTTTCTCTTGGCTTTTGACTTGCTCTTGTAAAGATTTTAGCTTATCAAGAATATTATTATCATTTGCTTTTAAAGATTCTTTAATAGCCGAAACCTTATTTTCTACTTCAAAAGTATAATCAATTGCTTGTTGGGTAGTTATTGCCTCTATTCTTCTAATACCAGAAGCAATACCCCCTTCTGAAACTATTTTGAACAAACCAATATCTCCTGTACGACTCACATGAGTACCTCCACAAAACTCTATTGAGAAATCACCCATCACTATAACTCTGACTATATCACCATATTTCTCACCAAAAAGAGCCTCGGCTCCCATATTTTTTGCTTTCTCTTGAGATGTTTCTATCGTATTAACAGGATAATTTATTCTAATCTGTCTATTTACCAAAGTTTCAATTTGCTCAATCTGCTCTCTAGAAATAGCTTTATCATGAGTAAAATCGAATCTTAGTTTTCTTTCATCAACTAATGATCCTTTTTGCTCAGCATGATCTCCTAATACAATCTTTAATGCTTTATGTAATAAATGTGTCGCACTATGATTTGCAGCTATAGCTAGTCTTTGTTGATCATTTACCCTTGCTGTAACTTCATCATTTTTACGTAAAATTCCTTTAGATACTTTACCTATATGTAATATAGCGCTACCTGACTTTTGAACATCTTCAACTATAAACTCTACACCAACACCTTCAAGAACACCTTTATCGCCAACCTGTCCACCGGATTCAGCATAAAAAGGAGTTTTGTCCAAAATTATAACAGCTTCTGCTTGCTCTGTTAAACTATCTACAGCAGTGCCATCTTGATAAATCTCAAGAACTTTTGCATCATCTATTAAAGTTGAATATCCTTTAAACTCTGATTTAACTTGAGAACTAATTATATTGTTATAATCAATATTAAACTTACCTGCGTCTTTTGACCTTTGCTTTTGTTGTTTCATTAATTTCTGAAAAATATTTTCATCTACTTTTAGACCTTTCTCTCTCGCCATATCTGCAGTTAAATCAAGAGGAAATCCATAAGTATCATAAAGCTTAAAAGCAACATCACCAGATATTAGATTATCTTTTATATTTTCTATTTCAGTTTCAAATATCTTTATACCATTCTCAATAGTTTTTAAGAAAAGCTCTTCTTCTTTTATTAATGTTTTTTCTATAAGCTCTTTTTTATCAATTAACTGAGGATATGCTTCACCCATTTGATTGATTAGTTCATCAACAAGCCTATAAAAAAATACTTCATTTGCACCTAGCTTATTACCGTGGCGTATTGCTCGACGAATAATTCTACGTAGAACATAGCCACGACCTTCATTAGATGGTAAAACTCCATCAGCAATTAAAAATGCACATGAGCGAATATGATCTGCAATAACCTTTAATGATGCTGAATTAATATCATCAGCATTTGTAATTTGCTGAGCCTTTTTAATTAATGCTTGGAAGAGATCTATATCATAGTTACTGTGAACATCTTGTAAGACAGCTGCTATTCTCTCTAGTCCCATGCCTGTATCTACTGAAGGCTTTGGTAAATCTGTAGTACTACCATCTGCATGGCGATTATATTGCATAAAAACAATATTCCAAACCTCAATATATCTATCACCATTCTCTTCCGGTGTCCCAGGTAACCCACCTGGAATATCTTCGCCATGATCATAAAAAATCTCCGTACATGGCCCACAAGGTCCAGTATCACCCATTGACCAAAAGTTATCTGATGAATCTATACGAATAATTCTCTCTTTAGGCAGACCAATATCGTTATGCCAAACATCAAAAGCTTCTTCATCAGTAGCATATATAGTAACCCATAACTTCTCTACTGGTAGCTTAATCTCTTTTGTTAAAAATTCCCAAGCAAACTTGATAGCTTCTTTCTTAAAATAATCTCCAAAACTAAAATTACCTAACATTTCAAAAAATGTATGATGTCTAGCAGTATAACCAACATTA
The DNA here is from genome assembly GCF_036281795.1 of Francisella sp. 19S2-4. Taxonomy (NCBI): domain Bacteria; kingdom Pseudomonadati; phylum Pseudomonadota; class Gammaproteobacteria; order Thiotrichales; family Francisellaceae; genus Francisella; species Francisella sp. 19S2-4. Next base: position 8,926 of record NZ_JAWUZH010000037.1, on the reverse strand, counting down.
TCTAAATCATTATGTTTACCACCAGCTCTTAGACATTTTTGTACAGTAACAGCACGTGAAAAATCTTTCTTCTCCGCGCCAAGAAGAACATCCTTAAATTGAACCATTCCCGCATTAGTAAAAAGTAAAGTATCATCTCCAAATGGTATTAACGATGAACTTGGTTGATGCGAGTGATTTTTCGACTTAAAATAACTTATAAATTTGTTACGTAATTCTTTAGTAGTAATCATGATTTACCTTTAAGTAGATATTGCTACAGGTTTCTTATTAAAAATAAAATAAAACAGAGAATATTATAAACTATTTTACTAAATAAAATAAACTCTACTAATCGCATTTACTCATAATTACATATATAATCTTGATTATATCGTTATTTTAAGATCTTAAAATGAAGAAAAATAAAAAAAAGAAGATTATAGTTACTATTATAACTTTAGCTATATTGGTACTAATAGTTGCTGCAGGTTATTACTTTTATCATCAATCTGTCATAAAAAAAGAAGAGGAAGCGAAAAAAGCAGCTGAATTGGCAGCAATGCCTAAACCTTCAAGCTACTGTCTTATGAGCTATAAAATATCATCTGATAATGGTAAAACATGGGAAAAAAAAATTATAGATGATGGACAAAAAGTTACATATCAAGCAGAGTGTTGGAAAGAGTATCTTAAAATTATGAAAGACTTTGAACCTGATACCGCTAAAGATGGTAGTTGGATTGGAAAAACAAAGGATGGAAAAATAATTTCTGATCCATCTTTACAAATATCAGAATCACCTTTTGATCCTAACGCTAAAAAACCTGAACCACAAGAAGAAAATCAAGATAATAATTACTCAATTAACCTTCAACCATCAAGATAACTAGAAATTAGAAACTTTCTGATGGTATTTTTTTATAATTTTATTTTTTATATCTGTACTATCTAAAGAGTTAAAATTTTCTAAATAACTCTCATTTTCAATTAAATTTCCTTCATAAAGAAATCTCAAGCTATTTTTACATTTTAAATCTTTTGGATAAGAGTTTTTCTTGATTTGATACCATGCCGATAGTCTACTAATATCATCTGCTGAGACTATAAATAAATGCTTTTTAACTCGTGTAATCGCCACATAGAAGAGTCTTCTCTCCTCTTCAATAACATCATCTGAAACTTTAGTGTTTTTATCACCAAAGAAACCACCCTCGGTAACATCATGAACAACAACATAGTCCCACTCTAAGCCTTTTGCTCTATGCATTGACATAATTTGTATCTGATTAGGATCATTATTTTCTTGCTGATTAGATTTCAGATAAAGATTGTACAACAGCTCAATAAAATCAACTAGAGAACTTTTTTTGCTATTAGCAAAACTTGCTATTCCATCTATAATTTGAAGCTTTGACTTACTTGAGTGAGTTTCGCCTGAAATTTTAGATATTTGCTTTTCTAAATCTAGATTTTCTAAAATAAAGTTTATTGCTCGATCTGACTTTTTTATCCTAGTATTATTGAAAATACTCCTCCAACTACTCGCAACTGCTAATATATTTTTTTCTTTAAAAGGCTTATCTACATTTTTAGCAAGATTTCCTATCAAGATCATAGCTTGCGAAATATCTTTTGCTATTTCTTGTGCTAGTTTCTGTTTAACATCTTTTTTTAAATATAATGATGGATAATCCAACATTGATTTTATAAACTCAACTCGTTGTTCTATAGCGTGTTTTTCAAAACCGTAACCTTTGTTAAATAACATCAAATAACCATACATTGCTTTAAAAAGGTTCTCACTAAAAATATTCTTATCAGCAACTACATTATAAGCAAGATCGTTATATAAACAGCTTAATTCAAAAACTGTTGTAGAGTTATATTTTCTAACTAATATAGCGATCTGATCTGCTTTTACACCATTTTGAATAAGTGTTTTTAATTTCAAAACAACTTTATCACTATTATCTAAGATACTGATATCTGTAGTTTTATCTTTTAGCTTTGGATATGTTATACACAAATTATTATGGCGCTTTTTATTATTAGTAATAATATTATTAGCCATGAGAGACACTAAATCACCATAACGAAAAGTATAAGATAACTGATATTGTGTTACGTCTTTAAAATCTTTTTTAAATCCTTCTAACATATAATATGGTGTCGAACCTCGCCATTGATAGATAGTTTGATCAACATCTCCAACCGCCATTACATAGGTATTATCTCCAACAAGACATTTTAAGAAAAACTGTTGTACCTGATTTATATCTTGATACTCATCAATAATTATATGTGAATATAAATTATTTGCTCGAGAGACACTTGAACTATCTTTCTCAAATAGCTTCGCTGGCAAATATATCATATCATCATAGGTTATAGCTTTTTGTTTCTCACATTCTTTATTAAACTCAATAAAGATCTTATCTAGAAGTTTCTTTTCCTTTGAGTTTAATTCTTTTATCCTTTGATTATTTAAAGTAAGATCGGACTTAAGTAATGATATATATTCTTTAAAACTTTCTACTCTTTCATTATCTATATCTTTAGTTATTTTAAGTTCTTTTTGATATAGTCTTAATAGTTTTTGGATAACAGTATCAACTTCATACTCTTTTAAAATTTTTTCGAAATTTATATACCCAGCTTTAGCAAAAGCTTGTAAAAAACTATTGCCCAAAGAATGCATTGTTCTAACATTAATTAGTCTAGAAATCTCAGGCTTGATAGTTCTTTTAAGCCTATTTGCAAAATCAAGCTGCGCTGACTTATTATACATTAAGACTAGTATTTTATTTGGAGTAACTCCTTTAGATATTAAATGTTCTATCCTAGCAATTAGAGTTTGTGTTTTGCCGCTACCAGCAACTGCTGAAACTAAAGCATGCTTTTTAATATCATGACTAATAATTTTCTGTTGCTCGGATGTATATTGCATTTATTCTTTTGATATTTCTTGATCTAATTGTTGAAGAGATTCTTTTTTAGGCTGAGAAAAGTTTTTGTTAGTAAATAATCTTGCAACAACATAACTAAATGTTAATACGATTTGTTTTAAAACATTACCTACAAATTTAACTAACACTAATATTGTAACCCCCATATACTTAACATAGTTAAATATATTCAAACTCGCTCTTTTATCTTTAATAAATCGAAGTGGCGCAAATATAAATAATGCTAAACTAATCATTACTATATACGAGAAAATTGAGCCTAATAATTGCTCATACCATTGAGCAAACCTATAAAACAAAACTAGTACAATAACTGTTACTACTATTAATAATAAAAATAAAAATAAATTTTTCTTTTTCATCATACACACTCTTAAAACATTAGTTAAAATAATGATACCATTATTTATTATAACTTATGTTATAATCTTAGGCTAAAATTATAGAACTTAATATAAATACATTATTTTATGACTACAGATCAAAGATTACACATTGTTACAGAAGCCCTAGATGATTTAAAGGGGTTAGATATCCAAGCTATAGATGTTGAACATCTAACTGACATGATGGACAAAATGGTTATTTGCACAGCCTCATCAACTACTCATGCAAAAGCTCTTTCTAAACACCTAGAACAAGAACTTAAAAATAATAATATCTCTATTTTAGGTATTGAAGGTGATAGTAAATCTGATTGGGTTTTAGTTGATACAGGTGATATTGTAGTTCACATAATGCTTGAAGAAACTAGAAACCTATATGCATTAGAGAAACTTTGGGATATTCAACGCCCAAATAACTAATTATGAAGCTTGAGCTTTCTTTAGAACAGTGGCAAAAAATCCAAGATTTTGCTCTTAATGATCTAAACTTATCATCTATTTCAAAAGCTGACTGCGATCTTTCTGAATATATACCATACTATAATAAATGGATAGAGAACGGATTTCATGCTGATCTTGATTATATGACCAAACATGGCTCAAAAAGATATATTCCTGATGAATTAGTTCCTGGAACAAATAGTGTAATTGTAGCTACACTAAATTATCTTAATAGACCTATCTCAATCAAATCTGAAGTAAAAAAATTAAGAACGCCTAGTAATATAGCAGATATTTCAATATATGCTCATGGACGTGACTATCATAAAGTCATGAAAAAGAAGCTACAAAAACTAGGTGAATATATAGACCAATTAACAGGTAATCATCAATTTAGAGTATTTACAGATAGCGCCCCAGTTTTAGAAAGACCTCTTGCAGAAAAAGCTGGACTTGGTTGGCAAGGTAAAAGCTCAATGCTGATGAATAAAACTCAAGGGTCATTTTTCTTTATTGGGGTTATCTATAGTAATCTTGACCTATCGAAACTCCCTAATCTAGAGAAACACGTTGATTCTTGTGGTAAATGTCAAGCTTGTATAAAACTTTGCCCTACTGGAGCAATACAACAAGGAAAGATGATTGATTCTCGTAAATGTGTTTCTTATCTAACTATAGAAAATAAAGGAGCCATTCCTTTAGAACTTAGAGATAAAATAGGTACTAGAATTTACGGTTGTGATGATTGCCAACTAGTTTGTCCTTTTAATGATCAAGCACCTATGACAACAGAAGAGGATTTTCAGCAAAGAGATTTCCTAGTCAATAGACCACTATTAGAACTTCTTGCGTGGACTCAAAACGATTTTGATAAATACACTCAAGGATCTGCTATTCGTAGAATTGGCTATGAAATGTGGATTAGAAATATAACTATAGCTATAGGAAACTCAATATATAGTAAGGACAATATTAAAGCTTTAAAACTTAAAAGAAATGAGTTTCTACATAATTCCTTATTACTAGAACATATTGATTGGGCAATTAATAAACAACAAAGTTTAATCAAAAAAATGGATAAATCATTGTGATTTATATATTGTTTGTTAGAATTGCTAAGGAATACTTTTATAAACAAAGGAGAAAATAAATAATGAAATTAACTAAAACTCTACTTATAGCACCTTTAGTTGCTGGAGCTTTGATTAGTACTAGTTTTGCAGCAGATAATAAATCTGATATAAGCTATTCTGTTGGATATACAATGGGTAAAACTCTACAAGCACAAATGCAACAAGGTAACGTTTCTGCAGACAATAATCAGCTAATTGATGGTCTAAAAGATGGTATCGATGCAAAAAAACCTAAGTTAACTCCAGAGCAAATGCAAAATGCCATGCTGGAATTCCAAAAGCAAGCTCAAGCTTCAGCTGATCAAAAAAATGCTCAGTAATTGAATTTAAGGAGTAAATAATGACTAAGAAAAAACTTTTAAAAGCACTTGCTATAGCAGCTATTACAACTAGCTTAGTAGCTTGTTCAAATAGCAGTAGTGATGATTCATCAACTACTACTAGTGCTAGCACAAACTCAGGTTCTACAATAGCCTCAACAACACAAAATACAACTGATACAAATAGCGATAACGTTAAAGCTAATGCTAGCTATACTATTGGTTTTGGTATGGGGTCAAGCATATCTCAAGATCCAAATCTTAAAAACTTTGGATTATCCAATGATCAAGTAATAGCTGGATTTGAAGATGCCATGAATGCTAAACAACCAAAAATCTCTGAACAAGAGATTAAGAGCAATATGGATTCTCTTCGCCAAACTATGATGAAAAAAATGAGTGAGCAAAGGGTAACTAGCTTCCTTAATATCAAAGATAGTATGTATAACTCAGACTTAACGCCTAAATCAGATGTTAAAAATCCTAATGTTGTAATATATGAATTCTTTGACTATCAATGTATGTATTGTTCAAAAGTAGCTCCTGAAATAGAAAAAGTTATGAAAGACAATAAAGGTGTTCAAGTTGTCTTTGGTGAATTTCCTATCTTTGGACAAAGAGCTCCTGCATCAGAATATGCTGCTGAAGTTGGTACTGCTATCTATAAGCTATATGGTGCTGACGCTTATGTTAAGTATCATAATGGCATATTTGCTACAGGCGAAGACGAAGGTAAACTGACTGATTCAACTGTAGATAAAGTAGCTACTCAAGCAGGTGCTAAGATTGACGCTGTTAAAAAAGCTATTAAAGATGATAAAATAGCAGCGCATATAAAATCTACTTTAGATATGGGCTTTAAAGATCTTGATATTCAAGGAACTCCATTCTTAGTAGTTGCTCCTTTTAAAGGTGCTAATGCTGATAATACTACTGTAATAGGTGGTTACACAGATGCTGCAAATATCCAAAAAGCTATAGATAAAGCTAATGGAAAAACTACAGTAGCTACTACAAGCCAATCTAAATAATCCTAAAATCATCTAACATTTAATTTCTTTAAAAGAATAAATTAAACTTATAAAGCAAATTTATTTGTTATAATATAATCTCTTTAATTATCAAATATTAATTCTTAAAATGTTCCAAATAAGAAAAGGTAGTAAATATCTTGTTTTTCTTGTAGTAATATTTACTGCTCTTCCTCCTTTTGCTATAGATGCCTACATTCCCGCATTTGGTAATATTAGTAATTTCTTTCAAGTAAATGTAAGTATTTTATCTATTACTATTTCAACATATGTTGTAGGATTTGGTATAGGTATGGTTTTTTGGGGTGCTTTATCTGATAGGTATGGTCGCAAAAACATACTAGTAATTGGCATGTTGATATATATATCAAGTACTATTTTATGCTCATTTACACATAACTTTGATACACTTATTTTTATGAGATTCCTACAGGGTTTAGGAGATTCACCTGCATCTATAGCTGCTACAGCTATACTAAAAGATTGCTATAGAGGTCAAAAGTTAATGAAAATGATGGCTAAAATGATTATGGTTTTCATGATAGCTCCTATTGTAGCTCCTATAATTGGTAGTATTATTATTTATACTACTGGACGCTGGCAAGACATCTTTCACTTTTTAACTATTTATGGAATTATTCTACTAGTAATAAGCCTAATGATGCCTGAAACACACCCTTCACATAACAGAGCAAAAAGTTTGCTAGAAAGCTTTAAAGTCTATTTTAAGCACTTTATAAATATACCATTTATTATAACTAGCCTTGTAGGAGCTCTTTGTTTTGGAGCATTATTTAGCTTTATAAGTGCATCATCTAATTTAATTATCCAATACTATAACCTTGGATATACTCAATATTGTATACTTTTTGGTGTAAATATCTTTGGTATAATCTTTGCTAGTTTCTATATAGAAAAAAAGATAACCTCATCAAATCAAAGATATTTTATAGTTTTAGCATACATTACTACTATTATATTTGTAGCTGTAAACATCATAAGCTCAATATTTTTTAATAATATTTATTTATTTACTATATTAAATACCTTAGCAGTAGCTAGTTTTTCTTTGATAAGTATTATTACAACAAGCAGAGCAACTGACTTATTAAAAGAAGGCTTTGGAGCTGGTAATGCAATTATAAGACTAATAAGATTTGTCGTGGCTGGACTAGCTGGATTCTTTCTTAGTTTTCTATCTATATCTCACTTGATGATAGGAATTCCAATAGAGCAATTAATATTTGTAATAGTTTCTATACCTATTTTTCTTATAATTAAAAATAAGATTTTTCCAACGATAGCTCATTAAAATATTTTTTTATGCGTATGGCAATAAGGTAAAGATCCTTGCTTCATATAGTAATCTAAGTGATAGTCTTCAGCTACGTAAAAAGGTTTTACTTCCCTAATTTCTGTTGCTACTTTATAGCCTTTTTGCACAAGAGAGTTTTTTAACTTTTCTACAACTTGTCTTTGCTCATCATTATAGTAGAAAATAGCAGATTTATACTGTTCACCTATATCAGGGCCCTGACCATCAACTTGCTGAAAATCATGAATTTCAAAAAAGTACTTTAATAAATTCTCAAGTGAAAGCTTTGTCTTATCAAAGATTATTCTGACTACCTCTAAATAACCTGTATTACCATTACATACTTCTTTATAGTTTGGATAAGGCTTATCCCCACCACAATATCCAGATTCAGCAAATAGTACTCCATCAAGTTTCTTCATATAATACTCAACACCCCAAAAACATCCTGCTGCGACAATTATCTCCTCAGTCTCACCAAAATTTTCACTAGCAATGAAATCAACAGATGCAGAGTTTACACAATAACGAGTATTTAGTTTTGTATAGCCTTCACCATGAAAAATATGTCCTAAATGCCCATCACAGTTATTACATAATATTTCTGTTCTTCTGCCATCAGCATCAGGAAGCTCTTTAACATTATTACTTATATGAATATCATAGCTAGGCCAGCCACAAGTTGAAATAAACTTACTATCTGCCTTAAATAAAGGTGTGCCACAATTTCTACAAATATAGACTCCATTCTGATCTAAATCATTATATCTACCTGTAAATGGCTGCTCTGTATCTCTATTGATTATAATCTCATATTCTTTTGGAGTTAAACTTTTTGTTTTAAGCACTATAACACCTCTAACTATCTATTAAATATTGTTAATAATTATCATACAAACTTTTGAAAAAGTATATTCTAATCTACAATAATTATATGAGATTAGAAGTTGTTTTATAGCAAATTTATGGAGTGAAAAATGGACAACAATATAAAACTTAAAGATTATATATCTCTTTTTATATTTATAGTTATAATTCTTGGTGTTGGTATGGTTATTGGTATGTTAACTGGTCAAAATATACCGACATGGTTTATCCATTTAGAGAGCCATTCTTTTGCTCCCCCTAATTGGATATTTGCACCAGTTTGGACAGTTCTATATATTATGATTGCTATGTCAGGCTGGCTAATCTTTTTAAATGATCAACTTAGAGGAAAAATTTTTGTTATTTATGCTATTCAACTAGGTCTTAACTTCTTATGGAGTTTTATCTTTAAGACTGTTGAATAAATCTTTCAATTTCTATGAATAGGAATATTTTTGCTATTTTTAGTAAAAACTTAGCCTTAA